>NZ_JBQHUL010000013.1:0-75344 GCF_052065235.1 Blautia sp. HCP28S3_G10
TATTACCTGATTGACACTGGGACAATTATATCATGGGCTTTACTAAGCCTATTGAACAAATATTTATTGAGTTTTCAAGGTACATTTATGTATCTAAAAGATATTATACGAGGAGGAATAAAAATGAGCGAAAAACATCTGACCTGTATCGGCTGTCCTGTGGGCTGCCAGCTGACAGTTACCATGAATGGCAGAGATGTTACGGAAGTGAGTGGAAATAACTGCAAACGTGGTGCAGTATACGGAGCAAAAGAGGTGACAAATCCGACAAGAATTGTGACTACTACAGTACGTGTGACAGGGGGAGAGATCGGAGCAGTTTCCGTGAAAACGAAAGAAGATATTCCGAAAGAAAAAATCTTTGACTGTATAAAGGCTTTGAAGGATCTGGAAGTAAAAGCACCTGTACATATTGGTGATTTGATTTTGGCGGATGTAGCAGGAACAGGCACTGATATAATAGCAACAAAATCGGTAGATGTGTCTAACTGAACCCCCTGAAACAACAGTAATTACAATATTTTGCCATACACATCAGCAGTAATAAATTCATTGACATTATCTCCTTGAAACGCTATCATTGTATAGGATAAGGATTACAAAGGAGAAACATAAATCATGACAATTTCTATGATAGGAATTGACCACGACAGGGCTCCGGTAGACATTCGGGCTCTGTTTGCGTTTACAAGAAAAAATGCCGGAGAGGCAATGGAAAGACTTAAAGAAATGTCTTCTGTGCAGGGGTGTATTATTCTGTCCACATGTAATCGCCTGGAAATCTGGGCAAGCCATGAAGAGAATCAGAAATTATCACTGTACAGATGTCTCTGTGGACTGAAAAATATAGACGATGATTCATATGAAAACTATTTTACTGTCAGACAGGACAAAGAAGCTGTTGAACATCTGTTTTATCTGGCGGGCGGCCTGAAATCCCAGATACTCGGTGAAGATCAGATCCTGACACAGATCAAAGACGCACTGAATCTTGCAAGAGAGCATTTTACTACAGACGGGGTGCTGGAGGTGCTTTTCCGCATGGCAGTTACTGCCGGTAAAAAGATAAAAACAGAAGTGCCTCTTGCGCATGGAAATCCATCTGTGATTCATCAGGCAGTCAGAAAACTGGAAGAGCAGGGATATACTATGCGTGGCAAAATCTGCATGGTGATCGGCAACGGTGAGATGGGTAAGGTTGCAGCTCAGACACTTCGGGATGCGGGCGCAGATGTAACAGTAACTGTCCGCCAGTACAGAAGCGGTATGGTCAGTATTCCTATAGGATGCAGCAGGATCCATTATGGAGAGAGGATGAAATTTCTGCCACTCTGTGATGTGGTTGTCAGTGCTACGGCCAGTCCGAATTATACATTAAGAGAAGAATTGTTTCAGGATGTGAAACTTACGAAACCGTTACTGCTTCTGGATCTTGCAGTACCACGTGATATCGAACCGGCGCTTGGAAATAAAGAAGAAATCACACTTTATGATATGGACAGTTTCCGTTCAGAAAGATTTTCACCGGAAGCAATGGAAAGCCTCGAAAAAGCAGGTGCTATTGTACAGGAACAGATGGAAGAATTTTTCCAGTGGCTGGTTGGCAGGGATATCATACCAAGAATACAGGAAATCAGGGCAGATGCAGTTCAGGATCTGAATCTGCGTATCGAAAAAATACTCAGGAACACTCCGATGGAGCAGAATGACAGGGAAAATCTTCTGAAGGCAGTAGATACTGCTGCAGGGAAGGTGGTCAACAAAATGATCTTCGGACTGAGAGACAGCCTTAATCAGGAAGCATTCCTGGACTGTGTGGCAGGATTGGAGAAATTATATGAGGAATAAACATTTTTTTCCCATGTTTGTAGATCTTTCTGACAAGAATGTCGTAGTTGTCGGAGGTGGTAACATAGCTACCCGCAGAGTAAAAACTCTGCTTCAGTTTACAAGAAATGTTACTGCGATCGCCCCGAAATGTACAGTCGAGCTGCAGGAACTGGGCAAGGCCGGATATGTAAATCTTATTACCCGTCCGGTAAAAAGATCTGATTTTGACATGGCTTATATGGTTATAGCAGCAACCAATGACTGGAAGCTGAATGATGAGATATACAGAGTCTGTAAGGAAGAAGGCATTTATGTCAATGTTGCAGACGACAAAAGCAAGTGTGATTTTTATTTCCCGGGTATTTATATGAAAGATGAAGTTGTGGTCGGGATCACTGCAAGCGGGCTTAACCACAAAAAAGCACGCAGAGTCCGTGTGGCAATACAGGAAGCAATGGAGGAAACATCTGAAAATGAAGAAGACTGAGATCGTGATAGGCAGCAGAGAAAGCCGCCTTGCAGTTCTGCAGAGTGAGATGGTTCGTGATTACATAGAAGAGAAGCATCCGGAACTTACAGTTAATATTCTTACAATGAAGACAACAGGGGATAAAATACTTGACCGTACATTGGACAAGATTGGCGGCAAAGGCCTTTTTGTCAAGGAACTGGACCGTGCACTTTTTGATGGAAGGTCACAGCTTTCCGTACACAGTCTGAAAGATATGCCAATGGAAGTACCGGATGAACTTCCACTTCTTGCATTTTCGAGAAGAGAGGATCCGAGAGATGTTCTTGTACTTCCGGAGGGCAGTGCTGAAATTGATCCTTCAAAACCGCTGGGATGTTCCAGTCTCAGAAGAACTCTTCAGCTGCAAAAAATATATCCTGATATGAAAGTAAAAAGTATACGTGGAAACTTACAGACACGTCTTCGCAAGCTGGACGAGGGAGAATATTCTGCACTGGTTCTTGCGGCCGCAGGACTGAAAAGGCTTGGACTGGAAAACAGGATCAGTCGTTATTTTACCCCGGATGAAATACTTCCGGCTGCAGGTCAGGGAATTCTGGCAGTCCAGGGACACAAAAATCTTGAATATGATTTCCTTGAAGGTTATGGAGACAGGGACGCATGGGATGTCGGAACTGCTGAAAGAGCATTTGTAAAATACCTTGATGGTGGATGTTCATCACCGGTAGCTGCTTACGGGGAAATTGAGGGAGAAGAAATATTTCTTCGTGGATTATATTATATAGAGGAAACAGGAACTTATATAAAAGACAGCATACGGGGCAATCGCAGAGATGCCGCAGAGCTTGGAGCTTCTCTTGCAAAAATAATGAAAGAATCCTGTAGTGAAGCATTATGTTCCGATGAAAAAAAGACAACAGAAAAGGAGAGGCATAATGAATAAGGGAAAAGTTTGGCTTGTAGGAGCAGGACCGGGAGACATTGGCCTTTTTACTCTGAAGGGAATGGAAGTTTTAAGGCAGGCAGATGTTGTGGTATATGACAGTCTTGTTGGCCAGGGTGTGCTTGCAAAAGTTCCGGATACAGCCCGCCTGATCAATGTGGGAAAAAGAGCAGACAGACATACCATGCCTCAGGAACAGATTAATCAGGTGCTTCTTAAGGAAGCGCAGGAGGGGCACAGAGTGGTAAGGCTCAAAGGCGGAGATCCGTTTCTTTTTGGAAGAGGTGGAGAAGAACTTGAGCTTCTTACACAGAATGGAATTCCCTATGAGGTTGTTCCGGGAGTAACTTCTCCGATTGCAGTTCCGGCTTATAATGGAATTCCTGTAACACACAGGGATTTCTGCTCTTCACTGCACATTATTACAGGTCACAGAAGAGCCGGACAGGAATATGATATTGATTTTAACGCATTGGTCCGTACAAAAGGAACTCTTGTATTTCTTATGGGAATTGCCGCACTGCCGGATCTCATGAAAGGTCTTCTTAAGGGAGGCATGGATCCAGATATGCCGGCAGCTGTTCTGCAGCAGGGAACCACAGCCGGCCAGAAGCGTGTCGTTGCTACGTTGGGAACACTGGAAGATGAAGTGAAAAGGCAGGGGATCGAAACGCCGGCAATTATTGTTGTCGGAAAGGTCTGCACACTGGCAGATGAATTTGCCTGGTATGAACGGCTTCCTCTGGCAGGCTGGAAAGTACTGGTCACAAGACCAAAAGAACGCAGTTCACGTACAGCAGATATTCTCCGCCGTAAAGGTGCAGAGGTACTGGAACTTCCATCCATAAAGACTGTTCCGCTTGAAAATGAGAATCCGCTCCACAGTGCAATGGACAGAATCGGAGAATATCAGTGGCTGGTGTTTACAAGTCCGACGGGTGTGGAAGTTTTTTTCAGAGAACTGCGCCTGCAGCACAAAGATATCCGAAGTCTTGGCAGTATTAAAATTGCCTCTATTGGTCAGGGAACTGCAAAAGCGCTGGAAGAAAAAGGACTTCTTACAGATCTCATACCGGAAGTATATGATGGAGATTCTCTGGGAGAAGCGCTTGCTGCAGAGCTGAAAGGCGGCGAAAAGATTCTTATACCGAGGGCCGAAAAAGGTAATAAAAATCTTACAGCGATACTGCGGGAGGCCGGAGCATCTGTAGATGATGTGGCTACTTATGAAACGGTATATCAGAAAAGTGAACTGATTCATGTGGGAGATGAAATCCGTAAAGGTTCGATCAATTGCGTGGTATTTACCAGTGCATCTACAGTAAAAGGTTTTGTAAACAGTACAGGCCTTGAAGATTATTCGGGTATCACAGCGGCATGTATCGGCAAACAGACAAAGGCTGCTGCAGACAGTTACGGAATGAAAACTTATATGGCAGAAAAGGCAACAATCGAGGCTCTGGTGAGTCTTGTGGAAAATATAAAAGCAACAGAACAGGAGTGATAAAAATGGATCTTATTCAGAGACCAAGAAGATTACGTGGCAGCGAAACACTGCGAAAAATGGTAAGAGAGACAAGAATCGACAAATCTTCTCTTATATATCCGCTTTTTGTAAGAGAGGGAAAAGGAATTGAGGAAGAAATTCCATCTATGGAAGGACAGTTCCGTTACAGTGTGGACCGTCTTCCGTATGAACTGGAAAGACTTCAGAAAGCAGGTGTTTCCAGTATCATGCTTTTTGGGATTCCGGATCACAAAGATGAAGTGGGAAGTGGTGCATATGATGAAAACGGCATTGTGCAGAAAGCTCTGAGAGAGGCCAGAAAACAGTTCCCTGATATGTATTACATAACAGATGTATGTATGTGTGAATATACTTCTCACGGACATTGTGGAGTACTCTGTGGTCACGAAGTAGAAAACGATGCAACACTTGAACTCCTGGCAAAAACAGCACTCTCTCATGTAGAAGCCGGTGCAGATATGGTAGCACCATCCGATATGATGGACGGTCGTGTGCGTGCGATCAGAGAATGCCTTGACAAAGCAGGACACAAAGAAACACCGATCATGTCTTACGCAGTTAAATATGCATCTGCTTTTTATGGTCCGTTCCGTGATGCAGCAGGTTCAGCACCGGCATTTGGTGACCGTAAGAGTTATCAGATGGATTACCACAACAGAAGAGAAGGAATGAAAGAGGCACTTACTGATATTGAAGAAGGTGCGGATATTATTATGATCAAACCTGCCATGTCTTATCTGGATATGGTTTCTGAGGTGTATAAAGCTACAAATGTCCCGATTGCAGCATATAGTGTCAGTGGCGAATATGCAATGGTGAAGGCAGCGGCAAAAATGGGCTGGATCGAAGAAGACAAGATCGTGTGTGAGATGGCTGCAAGTGCATATCGTGCAGGCGTTTCCATTTATCTTACCTACTATGCAAAAGAACTTGCGAAATTTATTGATGAAGGGAGAATTGGCTAATGGACAGATCAGAAGAATTATTTGAACGTGCAGTCAAAAGAATCCCAGGTGGCGTAAACAGTCCGGTACGTGCCTATGGCGCTATTGGAATGGCTCCACGTTTTATCGACAGGGCAGAGGGCTGTCATATTTATGATGTAGATGGAAATGAATATGTAGACTATATTGATTCCTGGGGGCCGATGATTCTCGGACATAATTTCCCCAAAATCCGTGAGGCAGTAGTAAAATCCTGTGAAAAGGGCTTAAGCTTCGGCTGTGCTACGGAGATTGAAGTAGAAATGGCAGAGTTTATCTGCGAACGTATTCCTCATGTGGAAATGGTTCGTATGGTAAATTCCGGTACAGAGGCTGTCATGAGTGCAATCCGTACAGCGAGAGGTTTTACTGGAAGAGACAAGATTGTGAAATTTGCAGGCTGTTATCATGGACACAGTGATGCACTTCTTGTGAGTGCAGGATCCGGCGTTATGACCAGCGGAGTACCGGACAGTGCAGGTGTGCCGAAAGGCTGTACCCAGGATACCATGACAGCAGTTTATAATGATCTTGAAAGTGTACAGAAACTTTTTGATGAGGCTCCGGATCAGATCGCCTGCGTGATCGTAGAACCGGTAGCTGCCAATATGGGAGTCGTGGCACCCAGCAAAGGATTCCTTCAGGGATTGAGAAGCCTCTGCGATAAATATGGAGCACTTCTTATCTTTGATGAAGTTATTACAGGTTTCCGTCTTGCTTTTGGAGGAGCTGCCGAATATTTCGGAATCCGTCCGGATATGGTGACTTATGGCAAGATCATCGGAGCAGGAATGCCTGTTGGTGCATATGGTGGAAGAAAAGAAATCATGGAAATGGTTTCACCGGCAGGTCCTGTTTATCAGGCAGGAACACTCAGCGGAAATCCGATTGCCATGGCAGCAGGCCTTACGCAGCTGAAATATCTTTATGCACATCAGGAAGTATATAAAGATCTGGAAGCAAAAGGTGAGAAACTTTATGGGGGAATGCGCGAAATCCTTAAGAAGGCAGGTTCTCCATATCAGATTAATTATGTATCTTCTCTGGGAAGCATTTTCTTTGCGGAAGAGGAAGTGAAAGATTATACATCTGCAAAAACGTCTGATACAAAGGCTTTTGCACAGTATTTCCTTTATATGCTGAAAAACGGTGTCCATCTGGCGCCTTCGCAGTTTGAAGCAATGTTCCTTTCCATTGCACATACAGATAAGATTATCGAGGAAACTCTGGAAAAAGTACAGAATTATTTTACAAAGTAGGAAATGTGTAAGACCAAGTTGCTGTGAACAGTAACAGAAATGATAGAGGTTGCTAACTTGTCCTTGAGGAAAGTTTGTGATATAATGGTTGCACTTGGGTTGCGGTGAAACAGCACGGCAACAACTTAAATGAACAGTAAGCGAGCTTAGGAGGCAGTATAATGGGGAATAAAAAATATGTAGCTTATGTGGGAACATATACCCATGGCAACAGTAAAGGTATTCAGGTTTATGATGTTGATGTAGAAAAAGGTACTCTCAGAGAGCGTAATGAAGTTCAGGTAAGTAATGCGTCTCATACTGCAGTATCCAAAAACGGCAAATATCTCTATTCTATTGAAGATGAGGGCGTTGCAGTTTTTAAGCGTGATGAGAACGGAGATCTGGAACGAATCAACAGAGTCGGAATTGACGGCATGAGAGGATGTTTCCTTGCTACAGATGTTGACGGTAGATATCTTTATGTCGCAGGATACCATGACGGCAAAGTTACAGTTGTACATACTCACAAAGATGGTAGTCTGGGAAGAATTATGGATGGTGTTTTCCACAAAGGACTTGGAAGCGTGGCAGAACGAAATTTCCGTCCTCATGTAAACTGTGTACGTCCTACTCCGGATAACAAATATCTGTGTGCAGTTGATAATGGTATCGATCAGGTAAAAATCTACAGAATTAACAAAAGGCGTCATAAACTGGAACTTGTAGATATTCTCAGATGTCCGAGAGAAAGCGGACCGAGGATCATACGTTTCAGTGCAGACGGCAGATTTGCCTATATTCTTTTTGAACTGAGTAATGAGATTAAGGTATACAGCTATGACGGAAGTGGAAACACACCGGAATTTGAACTTCTTCAGAGCATAAGTACTCTTACGAAAAAACATGACAAGGATGCTTTTCATAATGCAGCTTCCGGTCTTGCTCTTGCACCTGATGGCAAACATCTTTTCTGTACAACAGCAGGAGAGAATACAGTTTCCATGTATGAGATTAATGATGAGACAGGACTTCTCGAAAAGAAGTTCACACTTCCGGTCAGTGGAGATTATCCGAAAGATCTTGTTATTTTCCCGGATAATAAACACATAGCAATAGCAAACCATGCAAGCAATTCAATCACATCTTTTACAGTTGACTATGATAAAAATATCATTGTTATGAATGATAAGCCACATAAAATCGAGACTCCGAACAGTATTCATATCTGGCCGGTGCCGGGAGACTGGGATCCGGTTGAAATACCGGAAGATTCAGAGGAAACAGAGGAAACAGAAGAATAATTGCTTTGAAAATGACTAGACTAATACAACAGAAAAGAAGAGCAGAATATGAAATGGTATAATGAAGCAGTTTTTTATCATATTTATCCGCTGGGACTTGCCGGTGCACCGAAGATAAATGATTATGGAGAACCGGTACACAGACTGAATAAACTGATTCCGTGGATCGACCATATTAAAGAAATCGGATGTACAGCTCTGTATATCGGACCGCTGTTTGAGAGCGTGGGTCACGGATATGAAACGACGGATTACCGTAAACTGGATTCCCGTCTTGGGACAAATGAAGATCTGAAAGAATTCGTCAGTATCTGTCATGAAAAAGGCGTCCGGGTTATTTTTGACGGTGTGTTTAATCATACAGGAAGAGATTTCTTTGCATTTAAGGATATTCAGCAGAACAGAGAACATTCCCGTTATCTGAACTGGTATTGTAACGTAAATTTCTATGGAAATAATGAATATAACGATGGCTTTTCCTATGAAAACTGGGGAGGCTATAATCTTCTGGTCAAACTGAATCAGAGAAATCCTGAAGTCAGGGATTATATCTGTGATGTGATCCGGTTCTGGGTATCAGAATTTGATGTGGATGGAATCCGTCTGGATGCAGCTGACGTACTTGATTTTGATTTTATGCGTGCACTGCGCAGGACAGCAGAAGAAGTAAAAGAAGATTTCTGGCTGATGGGAGAGGTCATTCATGGGGATTACAGCCGCTGGGTAAACGGAGAGACACTTCACAGTGTTACCAACTATGCCCTGCATAAGGCTCTTTACAGTGGACACAATGATCACAACTATTTTGAAATTGCCCATACAGTGAAATATTTGCAGAATATGGGAAATCTTGATCTGTATAATTTTGTGGACAACCATGATGTGGAACGTATTTATACAAAACTGTCCAACAAAGCTCATTTTGCACCGGTTCATGTGCTTCTCTATGCTCTGCCGGGAGTTCCGAGTATTTACTACGGCTCAGAATTTGGCATCGAGGGAAAGAAAGAACGCTTTTCTGACGATAGCCTGAGACCGGCACTTGAACTTGACGACTACAGAGATGCTCTTAAAGAAAACTCATGTACTGTACTGGTAGCTGCGCTTGGACGCATTAGGCAGAAAACACAGGCTCTCAGCTATGGTAGTTATACCGAATTACAGCTGACAAACCGCCAGTATGCTTTTGCAAGAGATTTTGACGGTGTTCGTGTGATTATTACAGTGAATAATGATGATTGTGATGCGGGAATGAATCTTCCAGCCGGACATGCAGCAGAATATGCAGGAATGTTGACGGGGCAGAAAGTGTCTGTGGATAACGGACACATACAGATAAACATTGCTGCCAACAGCGGGGAAATCTGGGTTCCTGTTCAGAACGGACAGGAATACGAAAAAGTAGTGATGCCGGAAGTCAGAATGCCGGAAGAAAAGAAAACTGTTTCAGATACAGAAGAAAAAGCTGCAGAAGAAATAAACTCTCAGTTAGCTGAACCATGTAAAAATGAAACACAAAAAGAAACTGAAAAGGTTATTGATCTTCATAAAATTCCTGAAGAGATGTCTGTAGAAGAACTTCAGCATGCGATTCTTGCAAAAATGGCAGGCAACGGACCGGTGACAGACCAGATGAAAAAAACGGTTACAGATAATATATGGCATGATTCACTGGTGAATTGGCTGAAGAGTTTCAGATAAATAATCAGTAATATGCAGATAACACAAAAGCGTGTACCCCTTACAAAGGAGTCACGCTTTTTGCATACTCTGGCAATATGTGATAGAAATTATTTACTGTAAAAATCACGGATCCGATCCATCTGTGAACTCATATTGGAAAACAGAGCATCTGTGACTGCAAGTGCACACATAGATTCAATCACCACAACTGCGCGTGGAACAATAACCGGATCATGACGTCCGTGAATTTCGAGAGAAATATTTTCGCCCTCTTTTGTGACTGTGTTCTGAGGCTGGCTGATAGATGGTGTGGGTTTTATTGTGGCACGTACGAGAATTTCGCTTCCATCACTGATTCCGCCCATGATACCGCCGGCATGATTGGAGGTTTTGCGGATCTGTCCGCTCTGGCAGGAAAAACCGTCATTATCTGATGAGCCCTTAAGAGAAGCAGTCAGGATTCCGTCACCAATCTCAACGGCTTTTACAGCACCGACAGACATGACTGCTTCTGCAAGTACAGCATCAAGCTTTTCAAAAACAGGAATACCAAGTCCGGCAGGTACACCTTTGATCCGGCATTCGATCACACCGCCTGCGCTGTCCTGTTCTTTCATACACTGCTCAAGATATTCACCGGCTTTTGCAGCTGCATCAGCATCCGGCATGTAAAATGCGTTATTGCTGATTTCATCTTCATGAAATTCGTTTATTGAGACAGGACCGATAGAACTGGTGTAAGTGCAGAAAGAAACTCCGAGGTTTTCAAGAATTTTGGAAGCAATTGCTCCGCCAGCCACACGACCGATGGTTTCACGGCCGGAAGAACGTCCGCCGCCTCTGTAATCGCGAAAACCATATTTGGCATCGAAAGTATAGTCTGCATGTCCCGGGCGGTAGGAATATGCGATATTGCCGTAATCCCTGGAACGCTGGTCTGTGTTTTTTACGATGACGGAAATTGGTGTGCCGGTAGTTTTGCCTTCGAAAACACCGGAAAGAATTTCAGCCAGATCTCCCTCTTTGCGGGCGGTAGTATAGCGGCTCTGCCCGGGTTTACGTCTGTCAAGAAACTTCTGTATATCTTCTTCGCTGAGTGAAAGACCGGCGGGACAGCCGTCAATAACTGCTCCAAGGGCTTTTCCATGGGATTCTCCCCAGGTGGTAACTGTAAAATTTTTTCCAAAACTGGATTTATTCATAAATGTGTTCCTTCCCTGCCAGAGTTTCCGGCATTTCAGTATTAATCTTCATTTTAGTGAAAGAAACTGTGAACAGCTTTTTTCAGTTTTCGAAAACCATTATAGCATAACAGTTTCAGAAAAAAAATGAAGAATTGACAAAAATTCGTGCACAATTTATAATGTAACTTGTATTTTTGTGTGATTGGGAGTATTCGGTTTATATACCGAAATAAGGTTACTGTGAATAGAATGAACAGTAACGAAATAAGAGAGTGGAAGGGGGAGAAAATCGTGGTTAGAATGTTTCGCACATCAGACGGAGCCATTCATGAAATACAGGAACCGCAGGAGGGTTGCTGGATAGCTCTTACAAATCCCACAGCTACGGAGATTTTTGAGATATCAGAGCAGTTTCAGATTGAAGTGGACGATTTAAGAGCCCCTCTGGATGAGGAAGAGCGTTCCCGTATAGAGGTAGAAGACACATACACACTGATTCTTGTCGATGTTCCTATGATCGAGGAACGAAATGACAAGGACTGGTACGGGACAATCCCTCTTGGTATTATTGTAACTGACAAGATAATCTTCACCATATGTCTGGAAGATACACAGGTACTTACCAGATTTATGGAGGGACGTGTGAGAAACTTTTTCACATACATGAAGACGCGTTTCATTCTGCAGATTCTGTACAGAAATGCCAGTATGTACCTGCGTTATCTGCGTATCATAGATAAAAAGAGTGAACAGGTAGAAGAAAAACTTCATTTTTCGCCAAAAAATCAGGAACTGATCGAGCTTCTGGAACTGGAAAAATCACTGGTGTATTTTACAACATCTCTGCGGTCGAATGAGGCAGTACTGGAAAAGCTGATCAAGGTAGAAAGCATTAAGAAGTATCCTGAAGATACAGAACTTCTTGAAGATGTTATCATTGAGAATACACAGGCTATCGAGATGGCCAATATATATAGTGGTATCCTCAGCAGCATGATGGATGCTTTTGCCTCTGTAATTTCCAACAATCTGAACGACGTTATGAAGATCCTGTCCGTGATCACAATCGTTATGAGTATACCTACGATCATTTTCAGCGCATATGGAATGAACCTGGCACCGTCAGGAATGCCTTTTTCCAGTACGCAGCTGGGATTTCTGGTTGTTATTCTGATATCCATCGCAGCCAGCATTATTGCTGCAATCTTCTTATCAAAGAAAAAATATTTCTAGGAGTGATTTTATGAACTGGATGGACAAACTTGAACGTAAGTTTGGAAGATTCGGAATTGAGAATCTTACAGTTTACGTTATTATCTGCTATGTTGTGGGATATGTGCTTATGTATCTGAATCCGTCTCTTTTGAATATGATGAGTCTTGATGTGGCAAAAATCATGCAGGGACAGATATGGAGACTGGTAACATGGGTGATTTACCCGCCGAGTACAGGTAATTTTATTCTGTTTCTGATTTCAATTGCTTTCTTTTATTATCCGGTAGGTACTTCGCTGGAACGTACCTGGGGAAGCTTCAGATATACTCTGTATATCTTTTCCGGACTGCTGTTTGTGCTGATCGCAGCATTTATCACATATTTTGTTACAGGTGGCTATATAGTGGTAGATGGTATTGCATATGTGATCGGAGGAGGAATTTTTACAACATATTATGTCAGCCTTTCTGTGTTTCTTGCATATGCTGCAAGCTATCCGGATATGCAGATACTGCTGTATTTCGTGATTCCGATCAAAATGAAATGGATGGCAGGAGTGTACGTGGCAATTGTTCTATATCAGATGATAACATATCTGAGAGCCGGTCTCTGGGTAATGGCTGTTCCGATTGCTGCATCACTTTTGAATTTTGTTCTTTTCTTTTTTAGTACAAAAAACATGCATCATTATAATCCGAAAGAAGTGAAACGGAGAAAAGAATTCAAGAAGGCAATGGCCCAGAGCAGAGTGAATCCTGCAGCTGGTGGAGTCACAAAACATAAATGTGCGATCTGCGGGCGTACAGAAAAAGATGATCCGAATCTGGAGTTTCGTTTCTGTTCCAAATGCAATGGAAATTATGAATACTGTCAGGATCACCTTTTTACACACCAGCATGTGAAATAATTTACACGAGGAGAAAAATTATGAAAAAAAAGCCGTTTGTAACACTGGAAAAACTCCAGGAAATTACTGCCCAGTATCCGACACCTTTTCATCTTTACGATGAAAAAGGAATCCGTGAAAACGCAAAGGCATTAAAAGAAGCTTTTTCATGGAACAGGGGATTTAAGGAATTTTTTGCAGTAAAAGCAACTCCGAATCCGTATCTGATCCAGATCCTTCAGGAATATGGCTGCGGCTGCGACTGCTCATCCATGACAGAACTTATGCTGTCAAAGGCAATTGGATGCAAAAAGGGGGATATTATGTTTTCCTCCAACGATACTCCGGAGGCAGAATTCCGCTATGCAGATGAGATCGGCGGGATCATCAATCTTGATGATATCACTCACATTGAAAGTGTTGAGCGTGCTGTAGGCAGAATCCCAAAGACAATCAGCTGCCGTTACAATCCGGGCGGACTGTTCAAGATCAGTAATGATATCATGGATAATCCTGGAGATGCAAAATACGGAATGACAACAGAGCAGATTTTTGATGCTTTCCGTATTCTGAAAGAAAAAGGTGCTGAGGAATTCGGTATCCACGCATTCCTTGCCAGCAATACAGTAACAAATGAATATTATCCGATGCTTGCGAAAGTCATGTTTGAACTTGCTGTGAAACTTCAGAAAGAAACAGGTGCTCATGTAAGCTTCATCAATCTTTCCGGCGGAATCGGAATTCCATACAGACCGGATCAGACTCCGAATGATATCCGCGTGATCGGAGAAGGTGTCCGCAAAGTATATGAAGAAGTACTTGTACCGGCCGGAATGGGTGATGTTGCAATTTATACAGAACTTGGCCGTTTCATGATGGGACCGTATGGCTGCCTGGTAACAAAAGCAATTCATGAAAAACATACTCACAAAGAATACATTGGTGTAGATGCCTGCGCAGTAAACCTGATGCGTCCGGCAATGTATGGTGCCTACCATCATATAACTGTAATGGGAAAAGAAGATCAGCCATGTGATCATCTGTATGATGTAACAGGTTCACTCTGTGAGAATAATGATAAATTCGCTATTGACCGTTATCTTCCGAAGATTGACATGGGAGATCTCCTTGTTATCCACGATGCAGGTGCCCATGGATTTGCTATGGGATATAACTACAACGGCAAACTGAAATCAGCAGAAATCCTTCTTCATGAAGACGGAAGCTTTGAGATGATCCGCAGGGCAGAGACTCCGAAAGATTATTTTGCAACTTTTGACTGTTTCCCGATTTATGAAAAACTTCTCCAGGATGAAGACAGACTTGTAAAATAAAACAAAACTCCGGGCAGATTTTGATCTGTACCGGAGTTTTTTTGTAAATAAAAAACTCTTCCCAACAGGAAAGAGCCTTATCATTCATGCCGCTGGCCGGACTCGAACCGGCACGGTTTCCCGCTTGATTTTGAGTCAAGTGCGTCTGCCAATTCCGCCACAGCGGCATATGAACCAAGAATTATAATAACATAAATGAGAATGCCCTGCAAGCTTTTTTTTATTTTATGAAAAGTTTATAAAATTTCATTTATTGTACATTGAATTGTGTGCGAAAAAGTGATATGTTACATCACATGAACTGTGTTGGGCATATTTCCCTGCGCAATCGTATTAACAGATATGGAGGACAGGAAATTAAATGAAGTTCGGCAATAAAAAACCGGAAAAAGTACCTATGTATGTGTATTATATCATCGTAGGGGTGATTATCATTCTTCTGAATATGCTGGTTGTCCCTGCGGTGCAGGAGCGTAGCGTACAGAAGACAGATTATTCTACATTTATCCAGAATGTGGAAAAAGGTAAAGTGACAAAGGCAACTATAGACGAAGCTTATATCTATTATGAAATGGAATCCGGGGATACAGGAAGTACAGTAACCTGCAAAACCGTAAAGATGGATGATCCGGATCTGGTGAACCGTCTTCTGGACGCAGGTGTATCTATGGATGAGGTTCTGCCGGAAAGCCCGTCTATTCTGGCAACCCTTCTTCTGAGTTATGTAGTTCCGATCGTGATCTTTATTTTCCTTGGCAGATGGCTCGGCAAAAAAATGATGTCATCTATGGGTGGTGGCCCCGGAGGAGCAATGTCATTCGGGAAGAGCAATGCGAAGGTTTATGTAAAGTCTTCAACAGGAATTAAATTTTCAGATGTTGCAGGAGAAGATGAGGCAAAAGATCTTCTTACGGAAATTGTAGATTACCTTCATAATCCGCAGAAATATACAGAAATCGGAGCATCAATGCCTAAGGGTGCACTTCTTGTAGGCCCTCCGGGAACAGGTAAAACACTTCTTGCAAAAGCAGTTGCAGGTGAGGCAGAAGTTCCGTTTTTCTCTATTTCGGGATCGGAATTTGTTGAGATGTTTGTTGGTATGGGTGCTGCAAAAGTTCGTGACCTGTTTAAACAGGCAAACGAAAAAGCACCGTGTATCGTATTCATTGATGAGATAGATACGATTGGTAAGAAACGTGACGGTGCCGGATTTACAGGCGGCAATGACGAGCGTGAACAGACGCTGAACCAGCTTCTTACAGAGATGGATGGTTTTGATGGTTCCAAAGGTGTTGTGATCCTCGCAGCAACAAACCGTCCGGATTCTCTTGACCCGGCGCTTCTTCGTCCGGGACGTTTTGACAGAAGAATTCCGGTAGAACTCCCGGATCTTCAGGGAAGAGAAGAAATTCTCAAAGTTCATGCAAAAAAAATCAAGATTGCGGATACTGTGCGGTTTGATGAGATTGCAAAAGCAGCAGCAGGAGCTTCCGGTGCAGAACTTGCCAATATTGTAAATGAAGCTGCACTGCGTGCAGTGCGTGATGGGCGTAAATTTGCAACACAGGCTGATTTTGAAGAAAGTATTGAAGTTGTTATTGCCGGTTACCAGAAGAAAAACCGGGTTCTTTCCAATAAGGAGAAGCTTATAGTGTCTTATCATGAGATTGGACATGCACTTGTTGCTGCAAAACAGACGGAATCAGCCCCTGTACACAAAATTACTATTATTCCACGTACTTCCGGAGCACTTGGATATACGATGCAGGTAGATGAAAAAGAACATTTCCTTATGTCAAAAGAGGAACTGGAGAACAAGATCGCTACATTTACAGGTGGACGGGCAGCAGAAGAGCTGATCTTCCATTCAATCACAACAGGCGCATCAAATGATATCGAGCAGGCAACAAAGATCGCAAGAGCGATGATCACCAGATATGGTATGAGTGATGACTTTGACATGGTTGCAATGGAAACAATGAGTAATCAGTATCTTGGAGGAGATTCAAGTCTGGCATGTTCTTTTGAAACACAGACACTGCTTGATAAGAAAGTTGTGGAACTTGTCCGGAGACAGCATGAAAAGGCTCTTAAAATCCTTCAGGATAATATCGGAAAACTTCATGAACTTGCGAAATATCTTTATGAACATGAGACTATCACGGGAGAAGAGTTTATGAAGATTCTTCAGGAACCTGCGCAGATAATTGCAGATGAAGAAAACAAGTGAACAATAGTAATTCCAAGTTGCTGTGAACGGAGTGAACAGTAACACATTCCGAAAATCAAATTTAATTTTTCGGGTATTTTGTGTTGAAAAATAGCATATAATAGAGTACAATATATATAGTTTAAATGTAACGTACATTTCTGGGATGTGCGAGGCCCCTTTTTTTATTTGAACCTACATTGATTAATAGGGAATCCAACATCGCTGATGTAATGTCAGGCCTCCTTTGCTGTGGAAGACAGATCATTCAGTTGAGGACACCCAACCTGGCTTAGGCTAGGCGTCAAATGGAAGGGAACGGCATCCTGGAGTAATTAAGAAGAAAAATGAGCCATTGATATGGCTCTTTTTTTGAATGGTTGGAGGAATTGGCATGGTAACAGAAAGACTTTTTGGAAAACTTCCGTCGGGTGAAGAAGTGTATATTTATCATATGGAGAACAAATCTGGTGCGTATGCGGAAGTTCTCCAGTTTGGTGGGATTCTCGTCAAACTCTGCATTCCCGACAGAGAAGGGAAACTGAGAGATGTGGTACTTGGATATGACAAACTGGAACAGTATGAAGAGAATGGCTGCTTCTTCGGTGCAACAGTCGGACGAAGCGGAAACAGAATTGCCGGATCAAGATTTATGATTGACGGAAAAGAAATAAAACTTACTCCAAATGAGGGAGAAAATAATCTTCACAGTGGACCGGATGGATTTGAAAAAAAATTATGGAAAGCAGAGATTCTGTCACAGGAAAAAAATGAAGTAAGATTTTCAAGAATCAGTCCGGACGGGGAGAATGGATTTCCGGGAGAATTTGCTGTTTCTGTTACATATATATTTACTGAAGAAAATGAATTGAAGATCATCTATGAAGGAGTCAGTGACAAAGCAACAGTTGCAAATATGACAAATCATTCTTACTTTAATCTGAATGGTGAGGGAAGTGGTACAGCGCTGGACCAGTATATGACAATTCATGCAGCTTCTTATACACCGGTAGGTGCAGGAGCTATTCCTACAGGTCTGTATGCAGATGTTGCAGGTACACCGATGGACTTTTGCAAAGCAAAAAAAATCGGACAGGATATAAATGTGGATTTTGAGCAGCTGAAACTGACAGGCGGATATGATCATAACTATGTGACTAATTATTATAACAGGGCGAGTGTAAGAGAAATTGCAGATGCCTGGTCAGAAGAATCAGGTATTGAAATGAAAGTGCTGTCAGATTGTCCCTGCGTTCAGTTCTATGCAGCTAATTTTGTTGAACAGGAACATGGCAAAAACGGACATATCTATAATCAGAGAGAAGCATTCTGTCTTGAAACCCAGGTGGAACCAAATGCAGTAAATGTAGAGGCGTTCCATTCTCCGATCATTGATGCCGGCGAAAAATATCATTCTGAGACAAGCTATTGTTTCTCAGTACGAAAATAAACGATATTGTAACTGCTGCAGGCAGATAATGTTGTGGAATATGATATATTTATCTGGTTTTTCTCATATAATCAAGTATGAGAAAAACCAGATTTTTTTTGACAAAAAATATATTCCTGCTTTTTGTACTTGCCTGGCTGCTTTTCCTGAATAATATAGTTAACAGAGAAGTGAAACAGCAGGCCGCGTTTCAGGAGAAACAGCAGGTAAAATATGAAATTTCTCCAACACCTGAACTGAAAAGTAAAGGAAACGTGACAGAAGAAAAAACGCACGAAATCAGAATACGAGTCCTGATTACGGACACCGGATTTCAGAATCCGTACCATCAGAATGTGAAGCTGACAGCAGGAGAGGAAGAATATGAATGGAGAGCAGAAGATCTGAAAGAAACGGTCAGGATTCCTGAACAGAAAAACGGAATCAGACTGCTTTCGATAGAACGACAGCAGGGAAATCCCGTGTACAGAGGAAGTATGGAGATTATCCCGGAAGAAAAGGGTATATTGTTGGTGAATGAACTTCCGCTGGAAGAGTATCTGAAGGCAGTAGTTCCTAGTGAAATGCCCTCTTTTTATGAAAAAGAAGCGCTGAAAGCACAGGCAGTCTGTGCGAGAACTTATGCAAGAAAACAGATGGAAACCTGTTGTATGGAAGAATATAATGTGCACGTTGATGACAGTGTGAACTATCAGGTATATGCAAATGTAGAGCCACAGGCATCTACAGATGAAGCGGTAGATGAGACAGGAAATCAGATTCTGACCTGGAATGGAGAACCGATAGAAGCTTATTATTTTTCAACATCAGCAGGGGTAACAAGCACAGATCAGATCTGGGGTGCCGAAAAAGCCTCTCCGTACCTGAAAAGTGTTCAGTGTGAATTTGACGCA
Source organism: Blautia sp. HCP28S3_G10 (assembly GCF_052065235.1). Classification (NCBI taxonomy): domain Bacteria; kingdom Bacillati; phylum Bacillota; class Clostridia; order Lachnospirales; family Lachnospiraceae; genus Blautia; species Blautia sp. HCP28S3_G10. Next base: position 19,153 of record NZ_JBQHUL010000013.1, read on the forward strand.
GGGGAGCCGTGGAACAGATGGGAGGTTTCAATCCCATGGGAGACAGTGGCCAGGCGTGCAGAACAGACAGCAGAAGGAAAAGGAACACTGGTCGGTCTGCAGGTTGATAAGAAAAATCAGAGTGGAGCAGTAACCGGACTTCGGGTAATCCTGGAGAAGGGAAGTTTCCTTCTGGAAGATGAATATTCTGTCAGACAGTTCCTTTCACCGGAGGGCCTGGAAATTACAGAAAAAAACGGACAAAAAACAACAGGTGGAAGTCTGCTTCCGAGTGCATATTTTCAAATGCGGGCAATACAGGGTAAGATGTTACAGATAGATGGGGGTGGATATGGACACGGAGTGGGCATGAGTCAGACTGCGGCAAATGAAATGGCGAAAGAGGGATATTCATGTCAGGAAATCCTGGACTATTTTTTTACGAATGTTGAAATAAAAGAAGAATAAGACTTTCTAACTATTGTATCCTGGTGGCACAAAAGGTCAAACTTGTCACATAAAAGAATTCATGGTATTATGAAGCATAAACATATTTGACCGTTGGGAGAATAAATATGGAAACAAACAGAGAAAAAGGCAAGCTTCAGCTTATTTTGGGATTTATGAAGCGTATGCAGGAGGATCATATAGGTGCATATGCTGCACAGTCCGCATATTTCCTGATCATGTCGTTTATTCCCTTTGTTCTTGTACTGACAGCCATAGTTCAGTACACACCTCTGACGTATAAGGTAGTCAGACAGGCGATTATTGGATTTGTTCCGGATAATCTGCAGGAATTTGTGCTTAAGATCATTGCAGAAGTATTTACAAAGAGCGCTGCTGTCCTTCCGATTTCCGGTGTTTTTGCATTGTGGTCCTCGGGTAAGGGTATGATGTCCCTGATAGCAGGGCTGAATACAATCTATCATGTAAAGGAAACACGAAACTGGCTGATTAACAGAATTTATTCAGTGCTGTATATGTTTTTGTTTGCGATAGCATTGATCATCAGTCTACTTATGCTGGTTATGGGAAACCGTATTCATTCGCTCCTTGTAGTGCGTATGCCTCTGCTGGGCAGGATGATGGGAAGAATATTAAATGCGAAGACTTTTCTGGTGTTTGTTGTGTTGTTTTTGGTATTTCTCGTGCTGTACAGATATCTTCCAAACAGAAAAGCATCTCTGAAAAGCCAGGTTCCGGGGGCGTTTATCATTGCAGTTGCATGGTCCCTGTTTTCCTATTTCTTTTCCCTGTACTTCACATTCTTCCCGAATTTCAGCAATATGTACGGAAGTCTGTCCGCACTTATCATGGTTATGCTGTGGCTCTATATATGTATGAATCTGCTGCTTTATGGAGCTGAGATCAATGCATATTTTGAAAATCAGTTCAGGCAGGCACAGATAACTGTGTGGCAGGCAATAAAAAAACAGCTTGACAGAATTTTTCCTCTGTGGCATCATAAGAAAAGATGAAAAGCTGTGAAGGCGTTTCAGGAAATTGTTTTCTTACAGAGAGAGGAGGCCATCGGCTGGAAGCTTCCTTAAGTTCAGACAGTTTCTCAGTTTCCCGCCGGAGCTTCGTTTCTGAAATTACAGTAGGAAGCGACGTCCATGCGCGTTAAGCATAACCAAGTGCCTGTATTTTTTTGTACAGGAAACAGGGTGGTACCGCGGGTATATTTCCGTCCCTTTTACAGGGACGGTTTTTTTATGTAATAGGAAATTACTCCGTAATGTTCCTATTACAAAAAAACGCTTCGCGAGGATGCGACCAGATGCATGAGGAATATGTCTGCTGAAGCAGACTGCATCTGGCGCGCAAAGCGTAGCAAGTCCCTCAAAGATTGAGGGATTCAGGGAGTTTGAAGCGGACTTGTCCGCTTTGTTTATGCATTAGTAACTGTTCATGTATTAATTAAACACAAGGAGAGACAAAATCATGGATATGAAGGAAAGACTTCAGGAACTGGCAGAAGCAGCCAGAAAAAGGATTGAAGAATCAGATGGTCCTGAAAGACTGAATGAAGTAAAAGTTGCCTATCTTGGTAAAAAAGGTGAACTGACAGCTATTTTAAAAAGTATGAAAGATGTTGCACCGGAAGAACGTCCGAAAGTTGGCCAGATGGTAAATGAAACCAGAGCAAAAATTGAAGCTCATCTGGAAGAAACCAGAAAGAAACTTGAGGAAGCTCTCAGAGAAGAAAAAATGAAAGCAGAAGTGATCGATGTTACACTTCCTGCAAAAAAATCAATGATCGGTCATCGTCATCCGAACAGTATTGCACTGGATGAAGTAGAAAGAATCTTTATTGGTATGGGATACGAAGTTGTAGAGGGACCGGAAGTAGAATATGCAGATTACAACTTTACAAAACTGAACATTCCGGAAGACCATCCAGCAAGAGACGAACAGGATACATTCTTTATCAACGATTCTATCCTTCTTCGTTCTCAGACTTCACCAGTACAGGCGCGTACCATGGAAAAAGGAAAACTGCCGATTCGTATGATCGCACCGGGACGTGTATTCCGTTCAGATGAAGTAGATGCAACACATTCCCCTTCTTTCCATCAGATCGAGGGCCTTGTTATTGACAAGAATATTACGTTTGCTGATCTTAAGGGAACTCTTGAAGAATTCGCAAAGGAACTATTCGGACCTGAAACAAAAACAAAATTCAGACCACATCATTTCCCGTTTACAGAGCCAAGTGCAGAAGTAGATGTATCCTGCTTCAAATGTGGCGGAAAAGGCTGCCGCTTCTGTAAAGGATCCGGCTGGATTGAAATCCTTGGCTGTGGAACTGTTCATCCAAATGTTCTCCGTATGTGTGGTATAGATCCGGAAGAATATACAGGATTTGCTTTTGGTGTGGGACTTGAGAGAATCGCCCTTCTGAAATACGAGATCGATGATATGCGACTCCTCTACGAAAATGATATCAGATTCCTTAAACAGTTTTAATCCGCATAAGAGAATGGAAGCACGAACGTAGTGAGTATTTACATTCTATGCGGATTTAACGACAGAATCTTTAAAATATGCCGTAAGGCAGATTGGCAGTTTCATAAGAAACTGGATTCTGGAGTTTAACTCTGGATTTCGGAGTTTAATGCCCGGGGTTTGATCTCAGATTGAAATAACAATGACTTTATCGAAAGGTGGTAATATATAATGAATACTTCAATGTCCTGGATTAAAATGTATGTGCCGGATCTTGATGTTACGGCTCAGGAATATACAGATGCGATGACTTTGTCAGGAACAAAAGTAGAAGGTTTTGAGAAACTGGACGCAGATCTTGACAAAATCGTCATTGGACAGATTGAAAAAATAGAAAGACATCCTGATGCAGACAAACTGATCATCTGCCAGGTGAATATAGGAAATGAGACAGTACAGATCGTTACTGGTGCTCCAAACGTAAAAGAAGGAGACAAAGTTCCGGTAGTTCTGGATGGCGGACGTGTAGCAGGCGGCCATGACGGAAAGAAAACTTCTGGTGGAATCAAAATCAAAAAAGGTAAACTCCGTGGAGTAGAATCCTGTGGTATGATGTGTTCCATCGAAGAACTGGGAAGCACAAGAGAAATGTATCCGGAAGCTCCGGAATACGGTATTTATATTTTCCCGGAAGATGCAGTAGTCGGAGAAAGTGCCATCAAAGCACTTGGCCTTGATGATGTCGTTTTTGAATATGAGATCACATCCAACCGTGTAGACTGCTATGGTGTCCTTGGAATTGCAAGAGAGGCAGCAGCTACTTTTGATAAGAAATTTGTACCGCCTGTAGTAAAAGAAACAGGTAATGATGAAAAAACTTCTGATTATGTCAGGGTAACTGTAGAAGATCCGGAACTCTGCCCGAGATATACAGCAAGAGTTGTAAAAAATGTCAAGATCGGACCTTCTCCGAAATGGATGCAGAGATGTCTGGCTTCCAATGGAATCCGCCCGATCAACAATCTGGTAGATATAACCAACTATGTAATGGAAGAATATGGACAGCCGATGCATGCCTATGATCTCGACACAATTGAGGGAAATGAAATTGTAGTGCGTCGTGCAAAAGACGGTGAAACATTTGTGACACTGGATGGACAGGAACGTACCATGGACAAAGATGTTCTGATGATCTGTGACGGCAAAAAAGCAGTAGGCATTGCAGGGATTATGGGCGGTGAAAACTCCATGATCACAGATAATGTAAAAACAGTACTGTTTGAGGCAGCATGCTTCAACGGAACAAACATCCGTCTCTCTTCTAAGAGAATCGGACTTCGTACAGATGCTTCCGGTAAATTCGAAAAAGGTCTTGATCCGAATAATGCAAAAGCAGCAATTGACCGTGCATGCCAGCTGATGGAAGAATTTGGCGCTGGTGAAGTTGTGGGCGGCATTGTGGATGTATGCAATGAAGTAAGAGAACCGTCAAGAGTCCCATTCGAGCCTGAACGCATCAACGGACTTCTGGGAACAGATCTTACAAAAGAAGAAATGATTGCATATCTTGCAAAAGTTGAACTTGCGTATGATCCGGAAACAAACGAGATCGTTGCACCTACTTTCCGTCAGGATATCCACTGCATGGCAGATGTTGCAGAGGAAGTTGCCAGATTTTATGGATATGACAAAATTCCTACAACTCTTCCAAATGGAGAAGCTACTACAGGAAGACTTCCATTCAAGCTCCGCATTGAGCAGATTGCAAGAGATATTGCTGAATACTGTGGATTCTCTGAAGGAATGAGCTATTCATTCGAGAGCCCGAAGGTATTTGACAAACTTCGTATTCCTGAAGACAGTAATCTTCGCAGGGTGATCACTATCAGCAATCCTCTCGGAGAAGACTACAGCATTATGCGTACAACAACATTAAATGGTATGCTTTCTTCTCTGGCAACAAACTATAACAGAAGAAACAAAGATGTTCGTCTTTATGAGATTGGTAAGGTTTATCTTCCGAAAGCTCTTCCGCTTACAGAACTTCCTGATGAGAGAGTACACTTCACACTGGGAATGTACGGCGCAGGTGATTTCTTTGATATGAAAGGTGTATGTGAAGAGTTCTTTGAAAAAGTCGGAATGAAGAAAAAACCTCATTATACACCGGACAGCAACAAATCTTACCTCCATCCTGGAAGACAGGCAAATATCGTATATGAAGGTAAAGTAGTGGGATATCTCGGAGAGGTACATCCGCTCGTTGCAGATAATTATGGAATCGGTGACAGAGCTTATGTTGCGGTGATCGATATCAGGGATATTCTTGAATTCTGCAGCTTTAATCATAAATTTACAGGAATTGCAAAATATCCGGCAGTTACCCGTGACCTGAGCATGGTAGTTCCGAAGAAAGTTTTGGCAGGACAGATTGAAGATGTACTGGTTCAGAGAGGTGGAAAAATCCTTGAGTCATATCAGCTCTTTGACATTTATGAAGGTGCACAGATCAAGGCAGGATACAAATCCATGGCGTATTCTGTTGTATTCCGTGATCATGATAAGACCCTGGAAGAAGCAGAAATCACAGCAGCAATGAAAAAGATCCTGAATGGCCTTACAGATCTGGGAATCGAGCTGAGAAGCTGATGAAAATTTATGTGGTTCGTCATGGAGAGACTAAATGGAATGTACTTCATAAGGTTCAGGGTGTGGTAGATATACCGCTGGCTGAGGCCGGAATTATCCTGGCACAGAAAACTGGTGAAGCATTAAAAAATGTACATTTTGATGTATGCTTTACAAGTCCTCTTCAGAGAGCAAGGCAGACAGCAGAACTGATACTCAGGGAACAAAAAGACAATGTTCCGGTGATTACAGATGACAGAATCCGGGAAATTAATTTCGGAGTGCTGGAAGGAATGGTATGCCGGGACAAAGATGGAAATTATCTGAATGAAGATATGAAAACTTTTTTTACAGATCCGCTTCATTTCAAACGTCCTGAGGACGGAGAAAATATTTCGGATGTCATTCAGAGGACCAGAGAGTTCTGGGAGGAAAAAATAAATGATCCTGCTTTACAGGATAAGACAGTACTTGTGGCTTCTCATGGGTGTGCTGTGAGGGCACTTCTTCAGAATATATACCAAGATCCAGAGAATTTCTGGCATGGCTGTATTCCGCCAAACTGCAGTGTTAACCTTATTGAAGTTACAGATGGCAGAGCCAGATTTCTGGAAGAAGACAAGGTATATGCATAAGCAGTAAAATAAAAGAGAGCAGCTTTTCGGACAGATCCCGGAAGGCTGCTTTTTGCATAAATGTTTTTTTTGTGAAAACAGGGTAAAGTAGGGAAAACAGCTTGTGACTGAAAAAATGGTATGATAATATAGAATGTAATGATAAGGAGGTCAATATGAAGAAAAAGGTTATGAATGTGCTGCTTTTTCTGATTGTTCTGGCAGCAGCCATAGGAATGACTGTCTATGTTGGACAGGGTGCAACAAGTGTTCTAATTTATAATTTTGCATTTCTTGGAATTATGGTTGTAGTCTATATTGCAGGACTTGCAGGCGGAATGTTCCGCATAAACCGTATTTCAGATGCACTTTCTGATGGAACACAGGAATTGAAACATTTACTGGAAACTCCGGGAAAAATGGAAGTATCCAGAATACCTTCACTGAACGGGATTTTTCATCACAGATATCTGGATGACAGAATGCAGTCATTTACAGATGCAGTCTCGAAAAGCCAGGAGGGAATTGTAGACATTGAAGAATATCTGAATGAGGAAGACCTGGATATTCATATACATAAAAAAATTCTCGAGATGGCACCGGATCTGTTTACAAGCCTTGGTATACTTGGTACATTTGTAGGTCTTGTATGGGGACTCAAGAACTTCGAACCTTCTAATTATGAGGCAATGACAAATTCTGTGGCTTCACTTGTAGATGGTATCAAAGTGGCATTTCTCACATCTATTTATGGTATTGCAATGTCACTGATCTACAGTTCGGGAATGAAGGCAGAGTATTCATCAATGACTGAAAGCCTTCAGGAGTTTCTTGAAACATTCCATGCATATGTAATGCCGAGCGCAGAAAGTGAATCCAGAAATCTTCTTGTATCCAGCCAGAAAAATCAGGAAGCTGCCATGACTCTTATGGCAGAAAAAGTTTCAGGACAGATGGTAGAGAGCTTCGAAAAAGTAATAACGCCTACTTTCCGGAAAATGAACGATTCCCTGGATATACTTGTCTCATCTGTGACAAAATGTCAGGAAGACGCAGTCAGAGAAATTCTTGATGCATTTCTGAAAGAAATGAATCTTTCTTTTGAAGCGCAGTTCAGAGATTTCGGCAAGGCACTGGCACAGCTGAAAGATGCCCAGACAGACAATACAAATTATACTACTAACCTTTACCAGGCAATGAGTAAACAGCTTGGCGATGCATATGTCGAACATGAGAAGAACATGCAGAAAATGCTGGAAGAGTCCACAAAAATGCAGAAGGATTACCTGTCTGCAGCAGGACGTATCCTTCAGGATAACCAGACGATCCAGAAACAGCAGCAGGCAGATTATCAGCATCTGGCAGATTATCTGAAAGAAGCAGAAACTTCTTCTGCGAAGTTCTGGGTTGCATGTAATCAGACCATGCAGAAATATGTTGAAGCTGCAGCTTCAGGAATGGAAAAAATCTCTGCTGCAGGTAAGAACAATGTGGAATTACTGAACGCCAGCCAGAAGGTTGTTGAGGAATTTGACAGGAAACTTCAGGAATTTGCCCAGTACCAGAAACTTTCCTATAAGACTATGGAACAGGTTCGCAGACTTCTTACTGATATTTCTGTTTCAGGAGCAGGAAACGATGTCCAGCTTACTTCAGGACAGCTTTCCAGACAGGAATCCCTGGATCAGATCCGTGATCTTGTAGAAGCACAGGGAGATCAGCAGGCGGCACTTCTGGAAGACATTTCCAGAAATATCCGTGAGCTGTCAAAAGGAGCACAGAAAGGCAAATTCGGCATATTCAGATAAAGGAGAGACAGATGCGCAGAAAGAAAAAATCAGAGGACAGCGGATTTAATGTCTGGCGTTCCTACTCTGATATGATGGCAGGCGTGCTGCTGCTTTTTGTTCTGATCATGTGTGTGACTCTTTTTCAGGCGCAGAAAAGCTATAACGAAAGCCTTAAAGAGCAGGAAGAAAAGATTGCTCTTCAGGAAGAATATAATCAGGAACTTCTGGATAAGCAGAATGCTCTTGACGAAAAAGACGGAACTATTCAGACACAGGATGAGAAGCTGAAAAGTCAGTCGCAGAAACTGGCTGATCAGGAAAAAAAGCTGTCAGAACTGGCTGCAAAGCTGAAAGAGCAGGAGAAAACTCTTAATGCCCAGCAGTCTGATCTGGACACAAAAACAGCCCAGCTGAAAGACCAGCAGGCTCAGATTGACCAGATCATCGGAGTAAAAGCTGATGTTATTGAAGCACTCAAAAATGAATTTTCCAATAATAATATAGATGTTAATATTGATGCCCAGACCGGAGCGCTGACACTTCAGTCGAATGTCCTTTTTAATTATGATGAAGCAGAACTCAGTGATGCCGGCAAACAGGCACTTGAACAGATCCTGCCTATTTACTGCAAGGTGCTTCTGCAGGAAGACTATATGAAATATCTTGCGGAGATCATCATTGACGGATATACAGATACAGATGGTGACTACAGTTATAATCTTCAGCTTTCCCAGCAGAGATCACTTGCTGTTGCACAGTATCTTCTGGACATTCAGGGGAATTTCCTCAGTTCAGACCAGTCGCAGAGCCTGGAGAATTATCTGACTGTTAACGGCCATTCTATGGCAAATCCTGTACTGGATGCAAATGGTAATGTGGACAAAGATGCTTCAAGGCGAGTTGAAATTAAATTCCGTCTGAAAGATGATGAGATGATCGATGAACTGAATAAAATCATGTCAGAATCCGGAGAATCAGCTGAATCAGAAGCATCTGATGCGACAGCCACAAATTCAGAATCCTGATTTTTCTCCAAAAACATCTTGCAATAGTGGATTTTCTATAGTATAATCAACAATGTTGTAAAAAAGATGGTCCTCTGTTACAGATCATGTATTAAGAACATCCAGTTAAGAATAGGAGAGAAAAAATGAACGACATTATCAAAAACATCGAAGCAGAACAGCTTAAAGCTGAAGTGCCGGAATTCCGCACAGGAGACACAGTAAGAGTACACGCACTGATCAAAGAAGGAAACCGTGAACGTGTTCAGATCTTTGAAGGAACAGTTCTTAAGAAACAGGGCGGAAGCACAAGAGAAACTTTCACAGTAAGAAAGAGCTCTAACGGTGTAGGCGTAGAAAAAACATGGCCACTTCATTCCCCACATGTAGTTAAAGTTGAAGTTATCCGTCATGGTAAAGTTCGCCGTGCTAAGCTGAACTACCTGAGAGATCGTGTAGGTAAAGCTGCTAAGGTTAAAGAGCGTGTAAGATAATTCGATAATTCGAAAATTTCAAATGGTTTAAAGCAGGGACAATAACGACAGCTATTGTCCCTCTTTTCCATTATGGGGTATACAGATATGGATATAAAAAACTGGAAAGAACATCCGAAAGTTCAGGAAGTCAGACAGAAGTTTGAAAATGAAAAAGTCCGCAGCTCCATGAAATGGGTGTTTGAAATAATCGTTACGCTTGTATTTGCTGCTTTGGCCGCTATTATGATGTTTCAGACAGTAACCATGCAGGAAAGTTCAATGGAACCTACAGTTTCTGTAGGAGACAGATTTTTTATAAATAAAGCAGTATATAAATTTTCTTCACCAAAACGGGGCGATGTGATTGTTTTCAGGACAAATGCAAGTGATGATGCTGCATTACACATCCGCAGGATCATAGGACTCCCGGGAGAAACTGTTCAGATTTCAGATGGCAGAATTCTTATAGATGGAGAAACTTACAAAGAAGGCAGAGATTTTCCGAATATCAGTAATGCAGGAATTGCATCAAGTCCGGTAACGCTGGAGTCAGGGGAATACTTTGTACTTGGAGACAACAGAAATAACAGTGAGGACAGCCGGTATGCAGACATAGGAATGGTCAAAAAACGCTATATTGTAGGTAAGATATGGTTTACCTGTTCTCCGTGGAAGAAGATTGGAGTTTGGAAAGGTTAGGTAATATATGAACGTACAGTGGTATCCGGGTCATATGACCAAAGCAAAAAGACAGATGCAGGAAGACCTGAAACTGATTGACCTGATTATTGAACTGGTAGATGCCAGAGTGCCTTTATCCAGCAGAAATCCGGATATTGATAAACTTGGACAGAACAAATCAAGACTGATTCTTCTGAATAAAGCAGATCTTGCAGATGATCGTCAGAATGAAGCATGGAAAGAATATTTTCAGAAACAGGGTATTTACGTTGTGAAGGTCGATTCCCGAAATGGTGCAGGAATGAAAACCATACAGAATGTGATTCAGGAAGCATGCAGAGAAAAGATCGAACGTGATCGTAAACGTGGAATCAAAAACCGTCCTATCCGTGCAATGGTAGCAGGAATTCCGAATGTTGGAAAATCCACATTTATTAATACTTTTGCAGGAAAAGCCTGTGCAAAAACCGGAAACCGTCCCGGCGTAACAAAGGGCAAACAGTGGATCAGACTGAACAAAAACGTGGAGCTTCTGGATACTCCGGGAATTCTCTGGCCGAAATTTGAAGATCAGCAGGTGGGGATGCGCCTTGCATTTGTAGGCTCCATCAAAGATGATATCCTTAACATGGAGGAGCTTGCGCTGGAGCTGATAAATTATCTCAGAGAAAACTATCCCGGAATGCTGAACGGACGTTATGGGATATCAGAAGAGGGGGCGGCAGTTGAAGTGCTGGGAGAACTTGCACGGGCAAGGGGCTGCCTGAAACGTGGTGAAGAGCTGGATTACACGAAAGCTTCAGGAGTCCTTTTTGATGATTTCAGAAGCGGTAAGATCGGAAGAATCACGCTTGAATGGGCAGAAGCCTGACTGAGAGAGGTTCAGGGAGAATAAATGAAAACAATAGGTGAGATTAAGACGGAATTTCTTAATACCGGGTATACAGGCTGGCAGGAGCTCTGTGATGTCTACAGAAGTGACGAAAGAGCAGGAGTTACGAAGCTTGTACAACAGTATGAAAAAAAGATCAAGAATCTGGAAAACGAAAAACTTCGTATGCACAAGATGATGGAATATGAGCATAAATATGAACATCTGGGATATCTCTGCGGCATAGATGAAGTAGGCAGAGGGCCGCTTGCAGGACCGGTAGTTGCCTGCGCAGTGATTCTTCCGCATGACCATCATATTCTTTATCTTAATGATTCGAAGAAACTGACTGCCCACAAAAGAGAAGAACTGTATGATGTGATCCTCAGGGAAGCTGTGGCTGTGGGTATCGGGATGGCAGGACCTGCAAGGATAGATGAAATAAATATTCTTCAGGCAACTTATGAGGCCATGCGCCAGGCTGTCAGCAAACTGAAAGTTATGCCGCAGCTTCTACTGAATGATGCTGTTACCATACCACAGATCACCATACCGCAGGTGCCGATCATTAAGGGTGACGCCAAGAGTGCATCTATTGCGGCGGCAAGCATAGTTGCAAAGGTGACAAGGGACCGTCTTATGGCAGAATACGATAAGACTATGCCGGAATATGGTTTTGCATCCAATAAGGGATATGGCTCAGCAGAACATATTGCGGCTCTTAAGAAATATGGTCCGTCCCCAATCCATCGTGCAAGTTTTATTACACATTTTGTGTGAGAGAAAATATACATAAGATACCTACACTGAAAACAGAAAAGAGAAGATTATATCAATAAGCGAAAAATAGGCAGCTGCCATGAAGAACAGGCGGCTGCCTTTCTGAAAAAACAGGGGCTTTATATTGTGGAAAGAAATTTCCGATGCAGAACAGGTGAAATTGATATTATTGCCAGAGATGGCGATTACCTGGTGTTTACAGAAGTCAAATATCGAAGGACAGGAGAGAGTGGCTGGGCTTCAGCTGCTGTTGACTGGCACAAACGGCAGAGAATAAGCAGAGCGGCACAGTTTTATCTGATCCGTCATGGATATGCGGATATCCCATGCAGATTTGATGTTGTGGCAATAGACGGAAACAGAATTCAATGGATCAGAAACGCTTTTGATTATACTGAATAATTAATTCAGAAGAAAAGAGGTAGAAGATGCAGAAAATAAAATGGGCACACAAAGATATGCCGGAAATGCATGTGAATAACAGGAACGGAGTTACTTATCTGACATATCCGGAACTTGAAAAACTGCCGGATTTTGTCCATTGTTTCAGTACAAGACTGGGAGGAGTCAGTGAAGGAATATATTCTTCCATGAACCTGAGCTTTACCAGGGGCGATGCTGAAGATGCTGTCAGGGAGAACTATCACCGGTTGGCCGATGCTGTGGGATTTGAGATGGAAAGTATTGTTACCTCAGATCAGACACATACTTCAAATGTGATAAGAGTAACAGAAGAAGACCGTGGAAACGGTATCACGAAGCCGAGACCATATACAGATGTAGATGGAATGATAACAGATGTTCCGGGGCTTGTCCTTGCCACATTTTATGCAGACTGTGTACCGTTGTATTTCGTGGATCCTGTACATAAGGCAATCGGGTTGTCACATTCCGGGTGGAGAGGGACAGCAGCCAGAATTGGAGAGGTTACCGTAAATAAAATGCGGGAATGCTTTGGTTCGGATCCGGAAGATATTTATGGCGCGATCGGGCCGTCTATCTGCCAGGACTGTTATGAAGTCAGCGAAGACGTGATTCTGGAATTTCAGAAAAGTTTTGACAGGAAAGACTGGGAGGCGCTTTTTTACAGAAAAGAAAATGGAAAATATCAGCTGAATCTCTGGGAAGCAAACAGAAAAATCATGCTGGAGGCCGATCTTAAGGAAGAACATATTTCCATGCCAAATATCTGCACCTGCTGCAATCCAGAATTTTTGTTTTCACACAGAGCATCAAAAGGAAAAAGAGGAAATCTTGGAGCATTTCTTTCAATAAAAAAATAAACACAAAAAACGGGAACCTGTCTGACAGTGACATGGTTCCCGTTTGCTGCAACTGTATTATTTGTTTACTTTTTTCATGAGTTCCATGATCTTTTCATTGCTGGAACGTACTTTTTCTACGGATACATCATGGTTGATGATATCAATAATACTTGCAAGATATTTGCTCATGTTTGCTTCAATGTAATATGGCTTTGTGAGAAGGTCTGGAATACGGTAATTCAGGTTTGTAGTGATAACCTTGTCGATCCAGCCTTTTTCGTAATATTCATCAAATTTGTCAAGACCATCTGTAAACAGTCCGTAAGTAGTACAGATAAATACACGTTTTGCGTGACGCTCTTTGATCTGTTTTGCAACATCCAGCATACTTTCTCCGGAAGAAATCATATCATCGATGATGACAACATCTTTGCCTTCTACAGAGTCGCCGAGGAATTCGTGAGCAACGATAGGGTTCTTGCCATTGACAACTGTAGAGTAATCACGACGTTTGTAGAACATACCCATATCTACACCAAGAATGTTGGAAAAATATACGGCTCTGGACATTGCGCCTTCGTCCGGGCTGATGATCATCAGATGATCGTTATCCAGTTTGAAATCTTTTACCTCTTTTACAAGTGCTTTCAGGAACTGATAAGTCGGGAAGAAGTTATCGAATCCATCAAGCGGGATAGCGTTCTGAACACGCGGGTCATGTGCATCAAAAGTAATGAAGTTGGATACACCCATATCTCTTAATTCCTGAAGCATCAATGCACAGTCGAGAGATTCTCTCTTGGTACGACGGTGCTGACGGCCTTCATAAAGGAACGGCATGATAACATTGATTCTGTGGGCTTTTCCTGTTGCGGCAGAAATGATACGCTTCAGATCCTGGTAGTGGTTGTCCGGAGACATATGGTTTTCGTGACCGCAGACCTTGTAAGTAAGACTGAAGTTAGTGATGTCTACCATGATAAAAAGATCAGTACCACGAACAGATTCTTTGATGTAACCTTTACCTTCACCGGTTCCGAAACGGATACATTCGCATTCTACAAGAAAAGACGGTTCACTGTAACCCTGTGGAATGGTGATTGGCTTTTTCTTTGCTACAAGTTCTCTACGGAATTTTACAAGTTTCTTGTCAACCTCCTTGGCAAGATCCTGACATCCGGCAAGTGCTGCAATACGGATAGGAGCAACTGGGGTTGATTTTTCAAGTAACTCTATATTTGGCATAATAATCCTCCTAGGTATAAGTTTTTCAAACTGAGTCCTACTACATTTATAACATTTGCCCTAAACATCGTCAAGGAATTTATTGATATTTACTTCGAATAAATGTATTCATTGTTGTACAAAAACTGAAACTGGTAAAAGTGATTAACATTATGGAGCAAGTTCTTTTTCATTGACAAACGCGCAGAAAAATGTAAAATACATAGAGTAAAAATGAAAAATATTTACACATGATTAAGGAGAACGACTGAAATGAAAGTGATGGAAGCTGAATTCGCAAAAGAATTATTCTGGATCATGATGAAAATACATTTACAAAAGCACTTTGGGATATGGAACCTGAGTGTCCGATGACATTTCCTGATGGAATCGGTATTATCGACTGGGTTGTGCCTGGAACAGCAGAGCTCGCAGAGGCGACAGGTGAACTCATGAAAAAACATGACGTAGTACTCTGGTCCCAGCATGGAATTCTTGCTGTTGGGGAAGGGTTCGATGATACTTTTGGAATTGCAGATACAGTAGAAAAAGCATCTGAAATTCTTCTTAAGATTATGTCAGTTGGCACTTACACAGGAAAGACTCCGGGAAAAGCACAGTATAAAGATCTTGCGGAAGTCTTCCATCTGAATCTTGATGAGAAATATATGGGCTGACCAGAAAATGGATAATGCCACCGGATAAAAATGTCCGGTGGTGTTTTTTGACTCGTATTCACGGCAAAAATCAATGGTTGTTTTTTATCACTGAAATTGTTATGATAGTAATGATGTGATAAACAGAAAGGATATATATGAAAAAAAAGAAACATGTAATTTCCAGGGTTTTGCCGGGGAGCATTGGCGAAGAACTGGAATTAGAACCGGGGGATATTCTGCTGGAGATCAATCATCAGCCTGTGGAAGATGTATTTGATTACAGATACCTCCTGAATGATGAATATATAGAAATTCTTATTGAAAAAGCCGATGGGGAGATCTGGGAGCTGGAAGTAGAGAAGGACTATGACGAAGACCTTGGTGTGGAATTTGAGAATGGCCTGATGGATGAATATCGTTCCTGCAGTAACCACTGTATGTTCTGCTTTATTGACCAGATGCCGCCTGGTATGAGAGAAACCCTTTATTTCAAAGATGATGATTCGAGACTTTCGTTTCTTCAGGGAAACTATGTAACACTGACAAATATGAGCCAGGAGGATATTGAAAGAGTAATAAAATATCATTTATCGCCGATCAATGTTTCTTTTCAGGCCATGAATCCGGAACTCCGGTGCAAAATGCTCCACAACCGTTTTGCAGGAGATGCTCTTAAGAAAGTAGATCAGCTGTATGAAGCAGGCATCACAATGAACGGACAGATCGTTCTGTGCAAGGGCGTAAATGACGGGGAAGAACTGGAATACAGCCTTCAGAAAATGTCTGAATATGCACCGGTTCTTCAGAGTGTATCGGTGGTACCTGTAGGACTTACGAAATTCCGTGAAGGACTTTATCCGCTGGAAAGTTTCAATAAAGAAGATGCAGTAAAAGTACTGGAACAGATCGAGCGATGGCAGGATATTATGTACAGAAAGCATGGGATACATTTTGTTCATGCATCGGATGAATGGTATATCCTTGCAGACCGGGAACTTCCTGAGGAAGAACGGTATGACGGTTATCTGCAGCTTGAAAACGGTGTGGGAATGCTGAGACTTCTTGATACGGAAGTGAGACAGGCTGTAGAAGAAAGAACAGGAGATGACAGGAAACTCTCAGTAACTGTTGCGACAGGTCGCCTTGCGGCACCTTATATACGGCGGTGCATGGATATAATAAGAACAAAGTATCCAGGAATCAGTGCAGAGGTGATTCCTGTAGTGAACAATTTCTTCGGAGAAAAGATCACAGTATCCGGTCTGATCACAGGAAAGGATCTGAAAGAACAGCTTTCAGAGAAAAAACTCGGGGACAGACTTTTAATCCCGTGTAATATGCTGAGAAGTGGTGAAAATGTTTTTCTTGATGATGTGACAATAGAAGAACTGTCAGATTACCTTGGAAAAGAAATTATAGTAGTAGATGAAAACGGTGCAGACCTTGTGGCTTCGGTTCTTGATCCCGTAATCAGCAAAAAACAGATAAGGAGACAAATGTATGAGCAAACCAGTAGTGGCAATTGTGGGCAGGCCTAATGTCGGCAAATCCACATTATTTAATGCCCTGGCAGGCGAAAAGATATCAATTGTAAAAGATACACCGGGTGTAACCCGTGACAGAATATATGCAGATGTATCATGGCTGGACAAATCCTTTACCATGATCGATACAGGCGGTATTGAACCGGACAGTGGCGATATAATCCTCTCTCAGATGAGAGAACAGGCACAGATCGCCATAGATACGGCAGATGTGATCATATTTATCACAGATGTCCAGCAGGGACTTGTGGATTCTGATGCGAAGGTTGCCGATATGCTTCGCCGCAGCCAGAAACCAGTGGTACTTGTTGTAAATAAGGTGGACAGCCATCAGAAATATATGATGGATGTATACGAATTTTATAATCTTGGAATCGGAGAGCCGATGGCAATTTCAGCAGCCAACCGTATGGGGCTTGGCGATATGCTGGATGAAGTTGTAAAACACTTCCCGGAGGAAACAGAACAGGAGAAAGAAGACGATATTCCGAAGATCGCAGTAGTAGGAAAGCCAAACGTTGGAAAATCTTCCCTGATCAACAAACTCCTTGGCGAAGACAGAGTTATTGTTTCTGATATTGCGGGAACTACAAGAGATGCTATTGATGCCAAGGTTGAATGGAATGGCAAGGAATATATTTTTATTGATACAGCAGGGCTTCGCCGCAAAGGTAAAGTTAAAGAAGAACTGGAACGGTACAGTGTGATCCGTACAGTAACAGCTGTGGAAAGAGCGCATGTTGTGGTTATCGTCATCGATGCAACAGAAGGTGTTACAGAGCAGGATGCGAAGATTGCAGGCATTGCCCATGAACGAGGCAAGGGAGTTATCATAGCAGTAAATAAATGGGACGCCATCGAAAAGGATGACAAAACCATTTACAAACATACAAACCGCATCAGAGAAGTTCTTGCCTATATGCCTTATGCTGAACTTGTGTTTATTTCAGCAAAAACAGGCCAGAGACTTCCGAAACTTTTCGAGACGATTGATGCAGTTATTGAAAATCAGACTCTCAGAATCCAGACAGGTGTTCTTAATGAAATCCTTTCTGAAGCAGTTGCAATGCAGCAGCCGCCGTCTGACAGAGGAAAACGTCTGAAAATATTCTATATGACTCAGGTTGGGGTTCGGCCGCCAACATTTGTTATCTTTGTAAATGATAAAGAACTGATGCACTTTTCATATACAAGATATATTGAAAACAAAGTCAGAGATGCTTTCGGATTCAGAGGAACACCTCTCAAATTTATTATCCGTGAACGCGGGGAAAAGAGCTGACAGAGATGATGGAACGTATCGTATGTCTTGTGATCGGATATATTTTCGGTCTTTTTCAGACTTCCTATATAATAGGAAAAATTCACAAAACTGATATAAGAGAGCATGGCAGTGGAAATGCCGGAACGACGAATGCGCTTCGTACTTTCGGCAAAAAAGCCGGGGCACTGACACTTCTGGGCGACTGTCTGAAGTGCGTTTTTGCGATTCTCGTTGTAAAGGCGCTGTTTGCAGGAAAATATCCGGAGATGCTTCCGCTTCTGAGCCTGTATGCGGCAGCGGGATGTATCCTGGGACACAATTTTCCGGTGTATCTGAATTTCCGTGGCGGAAAGGGAATTGCAGCTTCGGTAGGATTCCTGATCGCATTTGACTGGAGAATTTTTCTGATCTGTGCAGTATTGTTTTTTGTACTGTTTTTTACAACACATTATGTATCCCTGGGTTCCCTTTCCTGCTATACCGTGGCACTGATAGCAATGATCGTTCGGGGAGAGATGGGCGGCTATGGAATGAGCAGGCCTCTTACGCTGGAAATGTATGGGATAATGTTTCTTATGACATGTCTTGCGTTCTGGCGCCACAGAGCAAACATCGGACGTCTTGTCAGGAGAAATGAAAATAAGGTTTTTCTTGGAAAATCAAAGAAAGGTTAAATGGTGAAACAGATGGCAAAAGTTAATGTACTGGGAGCAGGCAGCTGGGGAACTGCACTTTCTCTGCTTCTTAACAAAAACGGACACCAGGTGAAACTCTGGTCAGCCCTCGAAGACGAAGTGAAACTTCTTCAGGAAAAAAGAGAGCATCCGAACAAACTTCCGGGAGTACATATTCCGGAGGATGTTGAAATTACGAGTGATCTTGAGGGATGCCTGAAAGACCCGGATGTGGTTGTTCTTGCTGTTCCATCTCCATTTACAAGATCTACAGCAAAACAGATGGCTCCTTTTGTAAAAGAAGGCCAGATTATTGTAAATGTTGCCAAAGGAGTAGAGGAAAAAACTCTGATGACACTCAGCGAAATCATCAGTCAGGAAATTCCGGTGGCAGATGTCTGCGTCCTTTCCGGTCCGAGCCATGCAGAAGAAGTTGGAAGAGAAATTCCAACGACCTGTGTTGTCAGTGCAGAAACAAGAAAAACAGCAGAATATCTTCAGGGAATATTTATGAGCCCTGTATTCCGCGTGTATACAACACCGGATATTCTGGGTGTTGAACTTGGAGGTGCACTGAAAAATGTTATTGCTCTGGCAGCAGGAACTGCGGATGGTCTGGGATATGGCGATAACACCAAGGCGGCGCTGATCACAAGAGGAATTGCCGAGATTGCCAGACTTGGAACAAAGATGGGAGCCAGGATAGAAACGTTTTACGGTTTATCCGGAATCGGAGATCTGATCGTAACCTGCGCAAGCGTTCACAGCCGAAACCGAAAAGCCGGTTATCTGATGGGGCAGGGACGCACCATGAAGCAGGCAATGGACGAGGTTCAGATGGTTGTTGAAGGAGTATATTCTGCAAAGGCTGCCAAGAGTCTTGCCCAAAAATACGAAGTGGATATGCCAATAATTATGGAAGTGAATAAGGTATTATTTGAAGACAAATCTGCTGCAGATGCAGTAAGGGATCTGATGGTCCGCGATAAAAAAGTCGAAACACCGATGCTTCCGTGGTAAGAAAAACAGAATAAATACAAAATAAAAAGACCTCCATTCGCCGGTATGAAAGTGACGAATGGAGGTCTTTTTGTCTTAAAAAACAATATCACGTAAATCTTCGGGAACATGTGAACTGTGGAAATCCTGATTAAGAGTATCAAGGAGATCCATATCTTCCTGCTCGATTTCAAAGTCAAAGATCCTCGCATTGGAAGCGATTCGCTCAGGATGAACAGATTTTGGAATTACGGAAATACCTTTCTGTATTGCCCAGCGAAGACCTACCTGTGCAGGAGTATGAGCGTATTTTGTACCCAGTACACACATGACATCATTATCAAGGTAGGCACCTCTGGCGAGCGGGGCATAAGCCTGAACCTGGATATCGTTAGCCTGACAGTATTCGATGAGTTCTTTGGGATAACACAGTGGATGACATTCGATCTGGTTGACTGCGGGAACAATTCCGGATACTTTGCGCAGCTCTTCCAGATGTCTGATTTCGAAATTACTTACGCCGATAGATAATGCTTTGCCTGATTCGAGAAATTTTTCCATTGTTTTCCAGGTACTGAGGTAGCAGCCGGGTACAGGCCAGTGTATCAGATAAAGGTCGATATAATCGAGACCGAGACGGTCAAGACTTCGCTGAAATGCGCCTTCCACATCGCCGAGACGCTGTGCGTTATTCCAGATCTTTGTGGTAATAAAAAGATCTCTTCTCGGAATTCCGCAGTTAGCGATACCCTGTCCTACATTTTCCTCGTTTTTATATGCAGAGGCTGTATCGATCAGACGATAGCCGTTCTGTACGGCGGCGGCAATCGCAGATTCTGCTTCTCCCTCGGCAGTTACTTTATATAAGCCAAGCCCCAGCAGAGGCATGGTTCTGGCGTTATTTAAAAATACAGAAGTATTCAAAATTGTTCCTCCTTGCAGATTAAATCCAATTTTTGTATATTATAACATAAAAATGTGAAAGAAGAACATCAAATATGTTAAATAATTAATACGTATATGCCAGGTGCAGAGAAAAGTACGAAATATACATCAGAAAGAGTGATTGTTAATATTAAGACAAACCTGTTATCAATATAACACCTGAATAAGAAAAATAATATATAAAAATGCAATAAAAGTAATGCTGGCATGGCTTCTTTTTGTGTAAATTTTCTTGCTATAGCCTTGATTAACGATAAAAAAAGATGTATAATGAAACCAATTGATAAAAACTTGTCATAAGTTTGTCTTGAAATAGACAACATGGTCGGTAAGACCAGAGAAAGGAGTACAATATGCATCTTATAAAAGATGAAAACGGTAATCTCGTCCAGCACGGACATGAACATACACCGGAACATACTCATGAGCACACACACGCAGATGGTGTAACACACACACATGCACACAGCCATGAAGCGGATGGCGAGCATGCACACTCTCATGGAGATGGATGTGGGGATACACACAGCCACTGCGGATCCTGTGATGGAGGTGACTGTAAAAAAGAAACTATCGCACTTCTGACCTATATGCTTCAGCATAATGAACATCATGCATCAGAACTTGATCAGATGGCAGATAATCTGCAGAAGATGGGACTCGCAGCTTCCGCAAAAACAATTAAAGAAGCTGTAGACGATTTCCAGAAAGGAAACATGCGTCTCGGACTTGCACTTACACTTGTAAAAGAAGAAATGAAATAGACATAACTTACTTCAGGAGGTGACAGAAATGTGTCTTGCAACTGTATATAAAGAAAGTGATGACTCAGTTATCTTCAAGAATGTAGCGAAGATCGAAGTAGACGGAAACAAACTCACTCTCAGAGATATCATGGGGGATGAAAAAATTGTAGAAGGCAGGATCCTTATGGTGGATCTGGCCAACAGTATTGTAAAACTTGCATGCGAATAAGACATAATGAGCAGGAGGCACTCTAATAGTATGGCACATGTAATTGCGGTCGCTGGTAAAGGCGGCGTAGGTAAGACCACTTTATGTGGGATGCTGATTCAGTATCTCTGTGAACAGAAAAAAGGACCGATCCTTGCAGTCGATGCAGATGCGAATTCCAATCTTAACGAAGTCCTCGGGGTTGAGGTAGAGACAACTCTCGGCGATGTACGTGAAGAGATCGCACAGGCAGAGCTTGCGAAGGTAAGCCCGATTCCGAAAGGAATGTCAAAAGCAGATTATGCGGAGATGCGTTTTGAAGATGCACTTGTAGAAGATGATGATTTTGATCTTCTTGTAATGGGCAGAACACAGGGTAAAGGCTGTTACTGTTATGTAAATGGTCTGCTTCAGACCCAGCTTGCCAAGTATCAGAATCATTATCCATATATTGTAGTAGATAACGAAGCAGGTATGGAACACATCAGCAGAGGTGTGCTTCCGTCCATGCAGACAGCAATTCTTGTCAGCGACTGTTCCAGAAGAGGAATTCAGGCGGTTGGCAGAATTGCCAAACTGATTGATGAATGCGGAATGAAACCGGATACAGTCGGACTGATCGTTAACCGTGCACCGGGCGGCAAGCTGAACGCAGGTATTCAGGAAGAAATCGAGAATCAGGGACTGCATCTCCTTGGAGTTGTACCACAGGATGAAGATGTATATGAATATGACTGCGAAGGCAAACCGACAGCGGATCTTCCGGAAGACAATCCGGTAAAGAAAGCGCTCAGAGAAATTGTTGCAAATCTGAATTTATAAGTAACTGTAAACAATAATATGATTTCCCCTGCTGCTTCTGGCAGCAAGGGAATTTTCGGCTGAAAATACAGCATTTTTTATTACCGAAAATAACCCATGGGCGGGGATGGGTTCTGTCTGCGGGGTTATTATATAAAATTTATAGAAAGGCAAATATACATGACTCATTCATGTATCATTAAAGGAGGTCTATAATGAGTGAATTCAAATTAACTACAGTGGAAGAATTTGAAGCTGCCACTAACCGGCTTTTAGAAACCGGCGCAAAGGTAGGCGCTGATGCTTGGCAGTTTCGAGTAAAAAATCAGACTCCGCACTGTAAATTTGGCGAATCCGGCGTTTGCTGCCGTATTTGTTCAATGGGTCCATGCCGTATTACACCAAAGGCACCGAGAGGTATCTGTGGCTGTGATGTACATGGTATCGTAGGAAGAAACTTCCTTCGTTTCACAGCTGGTGGTGCTGCTACACATTCAGATCATGGCCGTGAAATCTGTCACACCCTGTATGCTTCATCAGCAGATGGAAATTACCACGTAAAAGATGAGGAAAAACTGTACAGACTTGCAGCTGAGTTTGGCGTAGAAACAGAAGGAAAAGATCTTTATGATGTTGCACATGAAGTTGCTGAAGTAGGACTTCTGGAATATGGTAAACCTTTCGGAAATCAGATATTCACAAAGAGAGCACCTGAGCATACTCAGAAAATCTGGGAAAGAGAAGAAATCCTTCCACGTGCTATTGACAGAGAAGTGTCCTGCGCAATGCATATGACACATATGGGATGTTCTTCAAAAGCAGAAGCACTGATCCGTCAGGCTCTGCGTAACGGACTTTCCGATGGCTGGGGCGGTTCCATGATGGGAACTGAGTTCTCTGATGTACTTTTCGGAACTCCTAAGGAAATCGAAACAGAAGCAAACCTCGGTGTTATGGTTGAAGAAAACGTAAACATCGTTGTTCATGGACATGACCCGAGTCTTTCCGAAATGATCTGTGAATATGCAGACAGTAAGGAAATGATCGACTACGCAAAATCTGTAGGTGCACAGGGAATCACTGTTTCAGGTGTATGCTGTACATCAAATGAAGTTGCAATGCGTCGTGGTATCCCGATGGCAGGTAACTTCCTGCAGCAGGAAAACGTGGTTCTGACAGGTGCATGCGAAGCTATCGTAGTTGATGTTCAGTGTATTTTCCCTGCTTTGGGACCTCTGAGCAAATGCTTCCATACTAAATTTATCACAACTTCTCCAATCGCTCAGATGCCAGATTCTGATTTTATCAGATTCAATGCAAAAACAGCCGGTGAAAATGCAAAACAGATTGTAAAACTTGCAATCGATAACTTCAAAAACAGAAATAAAGATCTGGTTTATATTCCTCAGATGAAACAGAAAGCAGTTGTCGGATATTCCGTAGAACAGATTGAAAAGAAACTCGACGGAGTAACAAACAGCCATGTTGATGTAACTGGTACAATGATGCCTCTGGTTGACTGTGTTAAATCAGGTGTACTTCGTGGTGCAGTAGCTATGGTAGGTTGTAACAACCCGAAAATTCGTCCGGACGCTGCACACATTGAACTGATGAAGAAACTTATTGCTAACGATATCATCCTTGTAGTTTCCGGATGTTCCGCACAGGCAGCTGCAAAAGCAGGTCTGATGGATAAGAGAGCCAAAGATCTCTGCGGCGCAGGTCTGAAACGAGTATGTGAACTCGTAGATATCCCGCCTGTATTACATATGGGATCCTGCGTAGATATCAGCCGTATGATGGTTCTTGCTGCCAGAATTGCAAAAGATTCCGGATGGAACATCTCCCAGATCCCGCTTGTTGGCTGTGCTCCTGAATGGATGTCCGAAAAAGCAGTATCAATCGGTAACTATGTAGTTGCTACAGGTATTGATACATATCTTGGTGTAGATCCATATGTATATGGTTCTACAGAAGTAGACGGACTGCTTAAGGGCGGCATCAGAGACTGGGTTGAAGCTGCTTACACAGTAGAAAAAGATATTGACAAATTAGGCGATCTGATGATCGAGAGAATTGAAGAGAAGAGAACTGCTCTCGGCATCTGATAAGACAGAATAAACAGAAAGGCGCGATAACATTATGAAAATAGCAGTAACCGGTAAAGGCGGTGTAGGAAAAACAACATTTGCCGCAACTCTTGCCAGACTATACGCAGCAGAAGGAAAACATGTGCTTGCAGCAGATGTGGATCCGGACGCAAACCTTGGACTTGCACTGGGATTTGATGAGGAGACACTTGATTCTATCGTTCCCATTTCAAGAATGAGAAAACTGGTGGAGGAACGTACCGGCGCCAACAGCCAGAATCAGTTTTATAAACTGAACCCCAAGGTTGATGATATACCGGATGCATACGGCAAGGTGTGCAACGGTGTGAAGCTTCTGGTACTTGGCACTGTAGAAACCGGAGGAGGCGGTTGTGTCTGTCCGGAACATGTCATGCTGAAAAGGATCATCAATAATCTTGTGCTCCACAGAGATGACGTAGTGATCCTTGATATGGAGGCAGGACTGGAACATCTGGGAAGAGGAACTACAGAAAGCGTGGATGCTTTCATCGTAGTGATCGAACCTGGTGCAAGAAGTGTACAGACATATCGGAATGTTAAGCGTCTGGCCAAGGATCTGGGAGTTTCACAGGTAAAGGTTGTTGCAAACAAAGTCCGCAACGAAGATGATGAAGCTTTTATCCGTGAGAGAATCCCCGAAGAAGATCTTCTGGGCATGATTCATTACAACACTGAAGTAATGGATGCGGACCGTCAGGGCAAATCCCCTTACGATTTCAGCAAAACCGTTACCGACGAAATTACCAAAATCAAATCAAAGATAGATCGGCAGGCCGATTTATAAAACAGGAGGTATGACAGTGCTTTTATTTGATATCGTATTTAACGGAAATGATACCATGTATGCAGAAGCCGTGGAAGCCGTAGAAGGAGCTATTGCCAAATATGGCGAAGATATGGCCATTGGATTTCCGGATACCGCATATACTCTTGCATGTTATTATGCAGAGACAGGAACAAAAATCACAACTCTGAAAGAAGCTAAAGAAGCCCTTACATATATCAAGTCTCTTATGACTCGTGAAAGACGTCTTGACGCTGGCTTCAAATCAGGCGTTGCAACTGCTTTATCTGCAGAGCTGATCGAAGCAGTTAAATATATCGATGGACAGAAACCATATGAAGAACCATATCTGGGACATATGACAGATGCTCAGATCCGTGAACTTGGTGTACCGCTTGTAACAGGAGATATCCCAGGTATCGCAGTTATTATCAACGCAGCTCCTACAGTAGAAGAAGCATGTGCACTGGTTAAGAGCTATCAGGCTCAGGGTAACTTCGTATGTCTGGTTGGTGGAATCATCGAACAGTTAAAAGAAGCTAATTACAAAACAGGCTTCAACGTACGTGTATTCCCAATCGGAGAAAATATCTCTTCCGTATGCCACGCAGTATCCGCAGCATGCAGAACAGCAATGATCTTCGGTAACATCACACCTGGCGACAAGAAAGCTCTTCAGGAGTATACATTCAACAGATTCCGTGCATTTGTCAATGCATTCGGACCTCTGGATGAAAAAACAGTTGCATGTGGTGCAGGTGCAATCTATTATGGATTCCCGGTTGTAACAAACGATATGGATTACACACCATCTGTACCGAAGAGCCTTATCAAACAGCCTAACATTGAAGAGTTCAACGCTACTTCTCTTGAGGCTCGTGATATCAGAATCAAGATCACTAACGTAGATATCCCGGTAGCATTCGCATCTGCATTCGAAGGTGAGATCATTCGTCGTAAAGATATGCAGGTTGAATTCGATGGTTCCCGTGTTGACTGTGCTGAGCTTGTTCAGACATGTGAAATGTCTGAAGTTGAAGATCACAAGATCACAGTAGTAGGACCGGAAGTAGATGACATGGAGCTTGGAAGCAAGAACAGCATTGCATATGTTGTAAAAGTTGCCGGCAAGAACATGCAGCCTGACTTTGAACCGGTTATCGAACGTAAATTCCACAACTACATCAACTGTATTGAGGGTGTATATCATACAGGACAGCGTGACATGCAGCGTATCCGTATCAGCATCGATGCATTTAACGCAGGCTTCAAGATCAAACATATCGGTGAAGTCCTTTACACTCAGGTTAAAAACGAATTTGATGCAGTTGTTGATAAATGTGAGGTTGTTATCTACACAGATCCGGCAGAATGTACAAGAGTACGTCATGAAGTTGCAATCCCGATCTTCGACAAACGTGATGAGCGTCTTGATACTCTGACAGATGAATCTGTAGATGTATATTACAGCTGTATCCTCTGCCAGGCATTCTCACCAAGCCATGTATGTGTTGTTACACCTGAAAGACTTGGACTTTGCGGTGCCGTTTCATGGCTGGATGCAAAAGCTACTCATCAGCTGGATCCTAACGGACCTTGCCAGGAAATCACAAAAGAACGTCCGATCGATGAGAATCTCGGATCTTATGAAGATGTTGATGAAGCAGTTCAGAAATTCTCACAGGGCGCACTGGAGCACGTTACACTGTACTCCATCATGCAGGATCCTATGACTTCCTGCGGATGCTTCGAATGTATCTGTGGTATCGAGCCATTCTCCAACGGTGTAGTAATTGCTAACCGTGAGTATGCAGGAATGACTCCACTCGGAATGACATTCCCTGAAATGGCATCTATGACAGGTGGTGGTGTTCAGACACCTGGATTCATGGGACATGGAAAACATTTCATTTCTTCCAAGAAATTCATGAAGGCAGAAGGCGGTATCGAGCGTATCGTATGGATGCCAAAAGAACTGAAAGAATTTGTTGCTGAGCGTCTTAACAAGACAGCACAGGAACTTTACGGAATCGAAAACTTCACTGATATGATCGGTGATGAGACAGTTGCAGAAGATCCTGAAACACTGGTAGCATTCCTTACCGAAAAAGGACATCCTGCACTTGCAATGGATCCAATGATGTGATTTCCGCAAAGAGAATGAATGCGAGCATTCATTCTCTGGGAAATCAACCTGGAATTATTTGCAGGACGTAAAGCTACGTCAGTAGCGAGTCATGCAGATAATTTCAGGTTTATAGTATGTTAAGCTTATAATTTAACTAGTTTCAAAATACAAAAAGAGTGGAGATGTGCACATGTTAATTAACAGAATTTTCAACGGAAACGATGCAGTATACGGACTTACCGTACAGGCTGTGGACGATGCAATTCAGAAACATGGTGCAGACAAAGCAGTGGGCTTCCCCCATACGGCATATTGCCTGCCATGTTATTACGCAGTAACCGGCGTAAAAGTAAAAACACTGGGAGAACTAAAAGAAGCCCTTGGCGTTGTCAAGACACTTATGACAAGAAATCATGAGCTTGATGATGCACTGATGTCCGGTGTGGCTACCGCTCTCTGCGCAGAATTTATTGAAGCACTGAAATATCTGGATGGAGCAGAACCGTACAGCGAACCATGCTATGGCCATCTGGCAGATTCTATTATCCGTGAGCTTGGTGTACCGCTTGTAACAGGAGATATTCCTGGTGTGGCAGTTATCCTTGGCGCAGCACCTACAGCTCAGGAAGGTGTTGATCTGATCAAGAGTTACCAGAAACAGGGTATTCTTGTAACACTGGTAGGCGGAATCATTGATCAGGCTGCTGAACTTGGACTGAAAATGGGATACAATGTGCGTATCGTTCCTCTGGGCAAAGATGTTACTTCAGTTGTGCATGTGGTATCTGTTGCTATCCGTGCAGCACTTATCTTCGGTAATGTAACACCTGGAGATGCAGGAGCACTTCTTACATATACAAAAGACCGTGTTCCGGCATTTGTCAATGCTTTCAAACCGATTGATGATGTGATACTTGCAGCTGGTGCAGGCGCCATCAAACTTGGCTTCCCTGTAATTTCCAACGAAGATCAGAACATCGTAGAAGTTCCTGGAGCACTGATTGCCTGCCCGAATGTAGCAGATTTTAATAAAGTTTCTCTGGAAGCCAGAAATATTAAGATCAAAATCACAGATATTGATATTCCTGTAGCATTTGCATCTGCATTTGAAGGAGAAATTATCCGTCGTAAAGACATGCAGGTTGAATTTGACGGTTCCCGTGTTGACTGTGCGGAACTTGTTCAGACAAAACCGATGGCTGAAGTTGAAGATCACAAGATTACAGTCGTTGGACCGGAAGTAGATACATTTGAACCAGGCAGCAAACACAGCCTTGCATATGTGGTCGAAGTTGCAGGCAAGAAGATGCAGCCTGATTTTGAACCGGTCATCGAACGTAAATTCCATAACTACATCAACTGTATTGAAGGTGTATATCATACCGGACAGAGAGATATGTTCCGTATTCGAATCAGCATTGAAGCATTTAATGCCGGATTCCGTGCAAAACATTTCGGTGAAGTTCTGTATGCACAGGTCAAAAATGAATTTGACGCAGTTGTTGATAAATGTGCAGTTACTATCTACACAGATCCGGCAGAATGTACAAGAATCCGTCATGAAGTTGCAATTCCGACATTTGACAAACGTGATGAACGTCTGGATACACTGACAGATGAGTCTGTAGATGTATATTACAGCTGTATTCTCTGCCAGGCATTCTCACCAAGCCATGTCTGCGTTGTAACACCTGAAAGACTTGGACTGTGCGGTGCCGTTTCATGGCTGGATGCAAAAGCAACCAACGAACTCGATCCTACAGGTCCGTGTCAGGTTATTACAAAAGAACGTCCGATCGATGAGAATCTTGGTTCTTATGAAGACGTTGATGAAGCAGTTCAGAAATTCTCTCAGGGTGCGCTGGAACATGTAACACTGTATTCCATCATGCAGGATCCTATGACTTCCTGTGGATGCTTCGAATGTATCTGCGGTATCGAACCGTTCTCAAACGGTGTAGTTATCGCTAACCGTGAATATGCAGGTCAGACACCACTTGGAATGACATTCCCTGAAATGGCTTCCATGACAGGTGGCGGTGTTCAGACACCTGGATTTATGGGACATGGCAAGCATTTCATTTCTTCCAAGAAATTCATGAAAGCAGAAGGCGGTATTGAGCGTATCGTATGGATGCCGAAAGAACTGAAAGAAACAGTTGCCGAACGTCTGAACAAGACAGCAAAAGAACTTTATGGAATCGAAAACTTCACTGATATGATCGGTGATGAAACAGTTGCAACAGATCCTGAAACACTGGTAGCATTCCTTACCGAAAAAGGACATCCGGCACTTGCAATGGATCCAATGATGTAAATATGTGTTTTTTTTAACAAATTCTCTCCCTGCCATTGTAAATACCACGGGTGATGTAGTATAATAGGACAGGAGTGAATATTAATTCAAATAATTTAGAGGAGGCTTATGAGAAATGCCGTTTAATCAGAAACCACAAAAGTTTAACGCAAAAATCAACTCTGTCACAATCGGTAGCGGAGAAAAGACTGTGACATTTGGTGGAGACAGCACATTTCCATTCTATACTTTTGATGCTCCATCAGAAAATCGTCCGAAGGTTGGCGTAGAAATCTCTGACCTTGGTCTTGACGAGTTCTCTGACGGAATCAAAGCATACTATGAAGGTGCAACAACAATGGCTGACATTGCAAAAAAAGCTGCAGCAATTGAAGGTGCAGATTTCGTAGCACTTATCCTTGACGGTGGAGATCCGAACGGAGAAAACAAATCCGTTGACGAACTGATTGCAGTTGTTAAAGAAGTAGCAGATGCTATTGACTGTCCACTTGTTGTAGAAGGCTGCAAAAACGTAGAGAAGGATGCGGAACTTCTCCCGAAAGTAGCAGATGTTCTTCAGGGAAGAAATGTACTTCTTCTTTCCGAAAAAGAAGAAAACTATAAAGCAATCGGTGCAGCAGCAGGTCTTGCATACAATCAGATCGTTGGTGCAGAATCAGCCGTTGATATCAACCTTGCAAAACAGCTGAACGTTGTTACTACACAGCTTGGCGTTGACGCTAAGAAAATCGTTATGAATATCGGTAGTGCAGCAGCTGGTTACGGATATGAGTACGTAGTTTCCACTATGGACCGTATCAAGGGAGCAGCATTAGGTCAGAACGACAACATGCTGCAGATGCCTATTATTACACCTGTATCCGCAGAGACATGGGCAGTTAAAGAAGCAACAGCTTCCGAAGCTGATATGCCTGAATGGGGATCAGCAGACGAGCGTGGAATCGATATGGAAGTCATGACAGCAGCAGCAGACCTGGCAGCAGGATCTGACGCCGTTATCTTAAGACATCCGGAATCTATCAAAACAATTGCTAAGATGATCGATGCACTTGTGTAAGAATAATAGGAGGATAAATTAGCTATGGCACTGAATGGTATTCAGATTTTTAAATTAACACCAAAGAAAAACTGTAAGGAATGTGGATGTCCGACTTGTATGGCGTTCTCCATGAAAGTTGCACAGGGCGCAATGAAGATCGAACAGTGTCCACATATGTCTGACGAAGCTCTGGCTTCTCTGTCAGAAGCAACTGCACCGCCGATGAAGACAATCAAGATCGGAACAGGCGATGGAGAATTCACTCTCGGAGGAGAAACTGTTCTTTTCAGACATGAAAAAACATTTGTAAGCAAACCAAGATATGCAGTTGCACTGTGCACATGCATGGATGATGCAGAAGTAGATGCAAAGATCGCAGCTATCCCGCATGTAGACTATGACCGTATCGGTGAGAGAATGCATGTTGAACTTGTATATGTAAACTGTGACGAAAATGCTGATGCAGCAAAATACACAGCATTAGTAGAAAAAGCAGCAGGACTGGGAAGAACTCTGGTTCTCGGATGTACAGATCCTGAAAAAGCAAAAGCAGCTCTTGCAGTATGCAAAGACAGCAAACCGGTTCTGAACGGAGCAAACGCTTCCAACTATGAAGCAATGAGCGCTGTTGCTACAGAAGCTGGTGTAGTTCTCGGTGTATCCGGTAAAGATCTCAACGAACTGTATGATACAGTTGCAGCTATCGAAAAACTTGGAAACAAGAACCTTGTTCTTGACACAACAGGTGCTGATATCAAAGAAACCTTCGCAAATACTGTACAGGTTCGTCGTGCAGCACTGAAAGATCAGGACAGAACATTTGGATATCCTTCCATTGTTAACCTGGTTAAACTCGCTAAAGGCGATTATCATTTACAGGCAGCACTTGCTTCCGTATTTACAATGAAATACGGTTCAATCATCGTTATGGAACAGATGACTTATGCAGAAGCACTTCCTCTGTTTGGTCTTCGCCAGAACGTTTATACAGACCCACAGAAACCGATGAAAGTAGAGCCGGGTATCTACCCACTGAACGGTGCAGACGAGAACTCTCTTGTTGTTACAACCGTAGACTTCGCTCTTACATACTTCGTAGTTTCCGGAGAACTGGAACGTTCCGGTGTTCCGCTTAACCTGGTAATCAACGATGCAGGCGGACTTTCCGTACTTACATCATGGGCAGCAGGTAAATTCTCCAGCACAAGTATTTCCGAATACATCAAAGCTGAAGTTGAACCTAAAGTAAAATGCCGTAAACTGGTTATTCCTGGTAAAGTAGCAGTCCTGAAAGGTGACCTTGAAGCAAAACTTCCTGGATGGGAAATCATCGTAGGACCTAGAGAAGCAGTACAGCTTGTTAAATTCTTAAAAGATATGCAGGCATAATTAGCCCGCAATAATATTCATGGACAGGGAAGTATTCCCTCCCTGTCCATTATTAATTAATGTAAAGGAGAATACGGGTATGGCTAAATTTGTAACAATTGGAGAAAGACTTTCAACAACAGCACCGGCAGTAAACAAAGCATTCACAGAGAGAGATCCTGAACCGATCCTCAAAAGAGCAAAACAGCAGCTTGATGCAGGCGCTACTTATCTTGATGTAAATATCGGACCTGCTGAAAACGACGGACCTGAACTTATGAAATGGGCAGTAGAACTTCTGCAGAGCAATTTTGACAATGTTCCGCTGGCTCTGGATACATCCAATGTTGCAGCTATCGAAGCTGGTATTTCCGTATACAACCGCGATAAAGGTAAACCGATCGTTAACTCCGCTGATGCAGCTGGAAGAATCGGATACATTGACCTTGCAGCAGCTAACGATGCAATCGTTATCGCTCTCTGCAACGGTGAAGGAATCGCAAAAGACAACGATGAACGTATGATGTACATGCAGACCATGATGGAACGTGGTATGGAACAGGGCATGGACGTTGAGAACGATATGTGGTTCGACCCGCTGTTCCTTGTTATCAAAGGAATGCAGGACAAACAGATGGAAGTTCTTGATTTCATCAAAATGATCTCTGACATGGGAATGAAGAGCACCGGCGGTCTTTCCAATAACTCCAATGGTATGCCGAAACATATCCGTCCGATCATGGATTCCGCTATGGTAGCTATGGCTATGATGCAGGGTCTTACATCAGCAATCGTTAACCCTAACGACCTTCGTCTGATGGAAACAATCAAATCCTGCGATATCATCAAAAATAATTACCTGTATGCAGATTCCTATCTGGAAATCTAATCAGTTACAAAGGGCTGGAGGCTTCGGCCTCCGGCTTTTTTTATAAAGAAAGGTGGTAACCCCATGTTTAAAGTGACATTTGCATTTGAAGATGGCAATAGGGTAGAAGCATTTGCCAATGCGGGGGATAATCTGCTGGAGGTAGCACGTGGTGCCAACGTAGCTATTGATGCACCGTGCTCTGGAAACGGGGCATGCGGAAAATGCAGAGTTCAGTTAAAAAGCGGTGAACTGGACTCCAAAAAAACACTTCATATATCTGATGAAGAATATGCAGTCGGATGGCGTCTGGCATGCATGAGCAAAATTACAGCAGATGTGGAAGTTATAGTTCCGGATATTGCATCTGCGTATAAAAATAGAATGAAAGTGGCAGATCTCAGTTCCAAAGAAGAGATTGCCATATTTGAAAATGCAAAAAACCAGGTTGAAGAAGCAGGAATCAAGCTGAAAAACAGCCTGGATGTTATAGAAGTAAAAATGGATGCTCCTTCACTGGATGATACCATGCCGGATGTGGAACGACTTACCAGAGGACTTCGTAAGTATATGAATCTTAAGAGGGTAAGAGTTCCTTATGCAGTACTGCGTAAACTTCCGGATGTGCTGAGAAAAAGCAATTTCTCGGTGAAATGCGTTGTAAGAACAACTCCTGATGATATGTTTGTGTATGATGTTTTTGACAGCAGTCAGGAGGTAATTGTAGGTGGTCTGGCAGTTGATATCGGTACAACAACCGTTTCAGCAGTCATCATTAATATGGAAACAGGAGAGATCCTGGCAAAAAGTTCTTCCGGAAACGGACAGATCCGTTATGGTGCAGATGTTATCAACAGAATTATTGAAACAACAAAACCAGGCGGAATTAAGAAACTTCAGGATGCGGTGATCAAAGAGACCATTAATCCTATGATCCATGAAATGTGCAGAAGCATTAACCTTCCTGAATCACAAATCTACAGGATGTGTGTTGCTTCCAACACTACCATGAACCATCTGTTTGCGGGGATCAATGCAGATTATCTTCGCCAGGAACCATACATTCCTGCATTCTTCAAAACAAACTCTATGTTTGCTTCCGATGTGGGAATTGAAATAAATCAGGATGCCCACATTATCATGGCTCCGAATATCGGAAGTTATGTAGGTGGGGATATCACAGCAGGTACACTGGTAAGTATGATCTGGAACAGACCTGAATTTTCACTGTTCATTGACCTTGGAACAAACGGCGAGCTTGTTTTCGGTAATTCTGACTTTATGATGAGCTGTGCATGTTCTGCAGGACCGGCATTTGAAGGTGGAGATATCAGCTGTGGCATGAGAGCTACAGACGGTGCTATCGAGGCCTGTACTATTGATAAAGATACAATGGAACCTACATACAAAGTTGTCGGAGAACCTGGAACAAAACCTGTGGGACTCTGCGGTTCCGGTATCATTGATGTGATCAGTGAACTATTTATGACTGGAATTATCAACCCGAAGGGTAAATTTGTCCGTGAAGGAAAGAGAGTCCGTCATGACCATTATGGAATGGGAAGTTATGTGATCGCATTTGAAGAGGAAGCAGGATCTGTTAAGGATGTTGAGATCACAGAAGTTGATATTGACAACTTTATCCGTGCAAAAGGAGCTATTTTCTCAGCAATCAGAACAATGCTTTCCTCACTTGACTTTGATGTATCCATGATTGACGATGTCTATGTTGCAGGTGGAATCGGAAGTGGAATTAATATGCAGAATGCAGTCAACATCGGAATGTTCCCTGATGTACCTCTTGAGAAATTCCATTATATCGGAAACTCTTCTCTGACAGGTGCGTATCTGATGCTTCTTTCCACACCGGCGGAGAAGAAAACTTACGAGCTGGCTTCCAATATGACATACATGGAACTTTCAACAGTTCCGACATACATGGATGAATTTGTAGGAGCATGTTTTATCCCTCATACAGATACAAATATGTTCCCAAATGTACATCAGAGATAAAAATAAAAATACAGAGGTGTGTTATGAGTTCTGACGTAAAAGACATAAAAGATATACAGAATGAGACAGAAGAAAAAGCTACTGTAGGTGACAGACTTGGTTACGAAAAAGACAGCAAAGAGCGTATGCCATGGGAACATTACCTGAAAGAGTATCAGGAAGCTGATTCAAAAGAAATCGCTCACCGTCTGGGGATACCATATGATGAGAGTAACCAGACACTGACACTTAAGTTCCTTGGAACTGTTTATCATATCTCCTGGCCGGAGTTTGAGGTCACTCATGAAGTGGACGACCTTGGATATTATCCCCTGGAAGAAATGATCTACGCCAGAATTCTGACGATACGTTTTCTTCTTGGAGGAGCACTGTCAGAGGGAACCGGTAAGTTCAAAACCTACCGTGAAATGCCATGGGGAGAAGTGTATCTGAGACAGTTTGACGGACGCTGCATCAAGAGACTTGCGTTTTCTTATGGAAACCGTATCCAGGATTTCAAAGCTATTATGGAACATATTCACAGTGAACCTGTGAAACACGGTGATGTGGCATACCAGATGGAAATTTTTCCGGGATATCTGATCCAGATGATTCTGTGGGAGGGTGATGATGAATTTCCGCCGTCTTCCCAGATACTTTTTTCGGATAATTTTCCTGTATCCTTCCAGGCAGAAGACATGGCTGTTATGGGTGATGTGATCATAGGATCACTGAAAGCATTTGCCAAAGTTCTTTGAGAACTACAACGAAACAAAATATGAAAAAAGGGCGGGTAGCCTTTTTATAAAAATGTGCATAAAACAAGGAGGTAACTTTTATGGGATTCAAAAGTGACATCGAAATTGCACAGGAGTGCACAATGCAGCCGATTACAGAAATCGCAGCAAAAGCAGGTATTGATGACAAATACCTGGAGCAGTACGGAAAATACAAAGCAAAGATCGATTACAACCTTCTGAAAGAAACAGAAAAGAAAGACGGCAAACTGATCCTGGTAACAGCTATCAACCCGACACCGGCAGGTGAGGGAAAAACAACCACAACAGTAGGTCTCGCAGATGGTATGCAGAAACTCGGCAAGAACGTTATGGTTGCTCTTCGTGAGCCATCCCTCGGACCGGTATTCGGTGTTAAGGGCGGCGCAGCAGGCGGCGGATATGCACAGGTAGTTCCAATGGAAGACATCAACCTTCATTTCACAGGTGACTTCCATGCGATCGGAGCAGCAAACAACCTTCTTGCAGCAATGATCGACAACCATATCTTCCAGGGCAACGCACTGAACATTGACCCACGTAAGATCACATGGAGAAGATGCGTGGATATGAATGACCGTCAGCTTCGTAACGTAGTAGACGGACTCGGCGGAAAGACAAACGGAATGCCGCGTGAAGACGGATATGACATCACAGTTGCATCCGAGATCATGGCAGTTCTCTGCCTGGCAAGCGACATCAAAGATCTGAAAGAAAGACTTTCCAGGATCATCATCGGATATACATACGGAAAAGTTGCAGAGCAGAAACCGGTAACAGCTGGTGACCTTCATGCAGAAGGCGCTATGACAGCACTTCTGAAAGATGCCCTGAAACCAAACCTTGTTCAGACACTGGAGCATGTACCGGCAATCGTTCACGGTGGACCATTCGCAAACATCGCTCACGGATGTAACTCCGTAACAGCAACAAAAATGGCCATGAAACTTGCAGATTATGCAATCACAGAAGCAGGATTCGGTGCTGACCTCGGTGCTGAGAAATTCCTCGACATCAAATGCCGTATGGCAGGGCTGCACCCGAACGCAGTTGTTATCGTAGCAACTGTACGTGCACTGAAATACAACGGCGGTGTGCCGAAGGCTGATCTGAACAACGAAAACCTGGAAGCACTGGAAAAAGGTATCCCGAACCTTCTGAAACATGTAAGCAACATCAAAAATGTTTACAAACTTCCATGCGTTGTTGCGATCAATGCATTCCCGACAGATACAAAGGCAGAGCTTGACTTCGTAGAAGCAAAATGTAAAGAGCTCGGCGTAAACGTAGCACTTTCCGAAGTATGGGCAAAAGGCGGCGAAGGCGGAATCAAACTTGCAGAAGAAGTGATCCGTCTCTGTGAAGAACCAAATGACTTCACATATTCCTACGAACTGGAAGGCTCCATCGAAGATAAACTGAACCAGATCGTTCAGAAGATCTATGGCGGCAAGAAAGTTGTACTTACAGCAAACGCACAGAAACAGGCAAAACAGCTGGAAGCTATGGGATTTGGCAACTGCCCGATCTGCGTTGCAAAGACACAGTACAGCTTAACAGATGACCAGACCAAACTGGGCGCGCCGACAGACTTTGAAGTTACAGTACGTAACCTGAAGATCTCCGCAGGAGCAGGCTTCATCGTAGCCCTGACAGGCGAGATCATGACCATGCCAGGACTTCCTAAAGTACCGGCTGCAGAGCGCATCGATGTAGATGAAACCGGAAAAATCACAGGACTTTTCTGATTTTTTAAAAAAAGAAAAAACAAAAAAATTTGCTAGGGGAGGGCACTCACAGTTGCGAAGGCCGTTCGCCCCTCGCACTCCCCACCGGGCCACGCCGAAAATATTTCTTAAACTTTAAAATTTTCAGTATCAGTCACGTTTGTAAAAATATTTAAAACAGCGTTCGCTTGCTTTGCGGTGGCCAAGAAGGGGGAGTCTGAGGGGGACCTTCGGCCTTCGCAACTATGAGATGGTCCCCCTCAGGTTTCAAATATGTAAAATAGAATTTAAGAAAAAAACTCTTTATTTAAAACAATTTTTTCAGGAGGAGAAAAAATGGGATTTTCAACAAGTACATGCACAGAATTCGTTGAAGTACTTGCTTCCAAAGCTCCGGTTCCAGGGGGCGGCGGTGCTTCTGCACTCGTAGCTGCTGTCGGAACAGCGCTTGGAAACATGGTAGGCAGCCTGACAGTAGGCAAAAAGAAATATGCAGACGTAGAAGACGAAATGTGGGAGCTGAAAGCAAAATGCGACCAGCTTCAGAAAGATTTCCTTCGTCTGATCGAGAGAGATGCAGAAGTTTTTGAACCACTTTCCAAAGCATATGGAATGCCGAGAGAAACAGAAGAAGAAAAAGCTGAAAAAGCACGTGTTATGGAGATCGTTCTGAAAGATGCATGCTCCGTACCTATGGAAATTATGGAAAAGTGCTGTGAAGCTATTGAACTGATCGTTGAATTCGGAGCAAAAGGTTCCAAACTTGCAATCAGTGATGCCGGCGTTGGCGCAGCATTCTGCAAGGCAGCCCTGAAAGGTGCGAGCCTTAACGTTTATATCAATACAAAATCCATGGCGGACAGAGAATATGCAGAAGAACTGAACAAGAAGGCAGACGCAATGCTTGAAAAATATACAAAGATTGCAGATGAGACCTTTGACAGTGTTCTTGGCAGATTAAAATAATATAAACTAATATATGTGGAGGAAATAAAAAATGGCTAAACAGTTATTAGGAAAAGAAGTAACAGCAGCACTTAACGAAAAAATCAAAGCAAACGTTGCAGAATTACAGGGAAAAGGAGTAAATCCTACACTCTGCATTATCCGTGTCGGCGAGAATCCAAGTGATATCTCTTATGAAAGAGGAGCTACAAAACGCTGCGAAACACTTGGCGTAGCATGTGAAAAGATCCTTCTTCCGGGAGACGTTACACAGGAAGAACTTCTTGCAACAATTGACAAAGTAAACAAAGATGACCATATCCATGGCGTACTTCTGTTCCGTCCACTTCCGAAACATCTGGATCAGGCAGTGATCGAGAACGCACTTGCAGCAGAAAAAGACGTAGACTGCATGACAGATCTTTCCATGTCCGGTGTATTCACAGGCAAAAAGATCGGTTTCCCGCCATGTACACCACAGGCATGTATGGAAATCCTTGATCATTACGGAATCGACTGCACAGGCAAAAAAGCAGTAGTTATCGGAAGAAGCCTTGTTGTAGGAAAACCGGCAGCTATGATGCTCGTTAAGAAAAATGCTACTGTAACTATCTGCCATACAAAAACTGTAGATATGCCATCTGTAGCAAGAGAAGCAGACATCGTGATCGTTGCAGCAGGACGTGCCGGAGTTGTTGGCGCTGACTATGTAAAAGAAGGACAGACTATCATCGATGTAGGTATCAACGTAAATGCAGAAGGAAAACTCTGCGGAGATGTTGACTATGCGGCAGTAGAGCCGATCGTTGATGCTATCACACCTGTTCCTGGCGGAGTTGGAAGCGTTACAACATCTGTTCTTGTTGGACATGTTGTAGAAGCAGCAATGAGAAAGGTTAATAAATAATAAATGATCAGAAACAAAAAAGCAGTGCTCTTTTGTTCTCAGATAGTCCTGACGGGTGCCCTTATTGTGGGGGCACCTTGTCTGGCTTTCGGAGATACAGAGAAAAATGTCGAATTAGTCACCGTTTCAGAAGAAAGTGTTTTTGGAAGTTCTTCCACAGAAAGTGCCTCAGAAGAGGCAGATCATTCAGAGGAAGGGCAGATTCATAAACCGGAGTCTCTTAAGGCGCCGGATTTTACATCAGATCCTGATTTTATAGATGATTCTACAGATAATACTTATGGCTATTATACAGTAATGGGAGAGACTACGGTATCTCTCGCACAGATGACATCACAGTATAATGAAAGAAATGTTGAGTATCCGTCAGCAGTCCTGGGAGATGGCGGAGCCACAACAATAGATGATTTCTGCACGATCATTCTTGAAGAGGCAAATGCAGAGGGAGTTCGTGGAGAAGTGGTGTTTGAACAGGCAATGCTGGAAACAGGATGGCTGCAGTATGGGGGTGATTCAGGAGTGACCCAGTACAATTTCGCCGGCCTTGGAACTACAGGAGGCGGTGTGGCAGGAGTTTCTTATCCTGACGTCAGAACCGGGATCCGTGCACAGGTACAGCATCTGAAAGCATATGCGTGTGATGAAGAACTTAACCAGGACTGCGTAGATACACGATTTGACATGGTAAAAAGATCTTCCGCACCATACGTTGAATGGCTCGGCCAGAAAGAAAACCCGGATGGTGTCGGTTGGGCAGAAGGTGCCAATTACGGAGAAAAATTACGAAAACTACTTGCTGAACTGAAAGCAGAATAAGGTTCAGAATCTACATACAGATATTACAAAACAAAAAATCACCGGCCAGGGTCACCTCATACAGATATGAGATGCCTCCGAAGCTGGTGATTTTTGCTTTAGCCGGAAACTCTTCACTCGAGTCCCACTTCGCGAAGTTCTTTTGGTGGAAGTTTCTTTGTGGAAGCAGCAAGGAACTTCTTAAGTTCTTTGGAAGATTTGGCGAAAGGAACGTTTGTTCCTGCACCACCCATGCATCCGCCAGGGCATGCCATACCTTCGATCATGCAGCCTTTCAGCTTGCCTGCTTTTGCAAGAGCGAGGACTTTTTTGCAGTCGGCGAGGGTTTCTGCATGCTCAATATGAACCGGAACATCCGGGTAATATTCTTTCAGACAGGCTTCAATAGCACCTGCAACACCACCTGCGACTGCGTAGCCACGGCCGGCTGCAGTAGCATCATGAAGAGAACCTTCATCTTCAAAAGAAGCCGGGTCGATTTCTTTTGCATCAAACATAGCGTCAAGTTCTTCAAACGTTACAACAAAATCCACATCACTGCGTACTGTGCGGCGCATGGCCTCAAGCTTTTTGGAAGCACATGGACCGATAAAAACAACTTTTGTATCCGGATTTTCCTGTTTGACTTTACGAGCTGTCGCTACCATAGGAGTCAGTTCCTGGGAAATATTATCGATCATGGTCGGGAAAGATTTCTTCGCCATCATGGACCAGGAAGGGCAGCAGGAAGTCAGAAGGAACGGAAGATTGCCGGTAGCCACTTCTTTTGCATAATGATGCGCTTCAGAAATCGCACCTACGTCAGCACCAAAAGCAACTTCATGGACATCTTCAAATCCAAGCACCTGCAGAGCAGTACGGAATTTGGCAGGAGTAACATCATCGCCAAACTGACTGATATATGCAGGAGCAACAATTGCCGTAATTTTATCACCTTTACGAAGAGCGTGAGCAAGTTGGAAAATCTGTGATTTGTCAGAAATAGCACCAAAAGGACAACTAACCATACACATACCACAGGATACACATTTGTCCTGAAGGATACTTGCACGTCCCTGCTCGTCGCTTCCGATAGCCTTGACACCACATGCCTGTTCACATGGACGGATATTGTGGGAGATGGCATCATATGGACATGCATTTTTGCATTTGCCGCACTTGATACATTTGCTCTGGTCAATGTGTGATTTGCCGTTTTTCATGGAAATAGCGCCCTTAGGACATGCCTGCACACATGGGTGCGCAACACAACCGCGGCACATATTGCTGACAACATATTTATTGGAAGGACATGCTGCGCATGCAGAAGGAATAACCTGCATAAGAGGCGGTTCATAATATTTTTCGTCAATGTTGCTTGCAGCAAGACCATCTGTCAGGTGGACAGCTTTGTTTTCCGGACGGAGGGAAAGACCCATTGCAAGACGGACTCTTTCACTTGCAACTGCACGTTCTCTGTAAATGCTTTCACGGTATTTTGCTTTTTCTTCCACAATATTATAAGGAATGGCTTCAATATCATGGATCAGAGTCTCATCAGTGGATTCAAAACCAATTCTGGCAACTTCTTCAAATACTTTGTGTCGGATCGCTCTGACAGGAGTATCGTATGATCTCATATTTTATCCCCTTTTCTGATTTTATTGATTTTAGAATTAAGACAATAGTTTACCGCATGAAACTATTGAAGAATTTTATCATCTACCGATCCTTATGATATAGTAAATATCAGGTAAAATCAACGATATTTATTGTACTTTTACATGCACAAAGCCTGTAAATGACCGGAGTGACGGGCATCAGATCAGGATAATCAGATGGCGGCCGGAAATGAAAGCTTGATAAAAAATTGTGAAATATGTTAATAAAATCACGAAAATGAGAAAAAAATGCAAAAAACACATAATTAATGAAAAACTTTCAATATTTACCTTGTTAAAATCAAACATATAATGTATAATTAAAATCAACCGAAATGTGCAAAATAAACAAAACTATTTGCATAGAACGTGTACATTATTTAACAAGGAGGGAAACGAATGTTAGACCAGTCTTATTACAAAAAGACAGATGAGATAATTGAGCATTATGGACGTAAAGCAGCGTCCCTGATCCCAATTATGCAGGATATTCAGGCTGAATATCGTTATCTGCCAGGTGAACTTCTGACGTATGTGGCATCCCAGATTGGAGTTACTGAGGCCAAAGCGTACAGTGTTGCGACTTTCTACGAGAACTTTTCTTTTGAACCAAAAGGCAAATATGTCATCAAAGTCTGTGATGGAACTGCATGTCATGTAAGAAAGTCCATGCCTGTAAAGGAAGCATTAATGAAAGAACTTGGTCTCAGTCATAAGAAGCATACCACAGATGATATGCTTTTTACGGTAGAGACAGTATCATGTCTGGGTGCATGCGGATTAGCACCTACACTTACTGTAAATGACGAAGTACATCCCAAGATGAACCCGGAGAAAGCTGTTGAGCTGCTGAATGAATTGAGAGGTGAGAGCGTATGAGTATTATGAATAAAGAAGATCTGCTCAAGAAGCAGGCTGAAGCCCAGAATACCCTGAAATCTTTTACCTGTCGAGTTCTTGTCTGTTCAGGTACCGGCTGTATTGCTTCCGGTGCTCAGAAGATTTATGACGAAATGGAAAGTCTCTGCAGAAATCTTGACTGGGTAAGTGTTGAAATGCAGAAAGATGTTCCACATATCGGTGTTGTAAAAACAGGTTGTCAGGGACTCTGTGAACTTGGACCTCTGGTAAGAATCGAACCATATGATTATCAGTATGTTCATGTTCAGGTAGAAGACTGCAAAGAAATCGTAGAACGTACAATTATGGAAGGCGAACCGATCACAAGACTTTTCTACTGTGATCATGACACAGTCTGTCCACATCCGTCCGATATTCCTTTCCTGAACCAGCAGACTAGAATTGTTCTTGAAAACTGTGGAAATATTGATGCAGAATCAATAGATGAATATATTGCAGCGGGCGGATTCCAGGCTATGGCAAAAGCTTTCTTCGATATGACTCCTCAGGAGGTTATTGATGAAGTAACGAAATCAGGTCTCCGTGGCCGAGGCGGAGCAGGATTCCCGGCTGGTAAGAAATGGTCTCAGGTAGCACGCCAGAAAGAAAAAGAGCGTTATGTTGTATGTAACGGTGATGAAGGTGACCCGGGTGCATTTATGGATGGCTCTGTAATGGAAGGTGATCCATATAAGATGATCGAAGGTATGATCATTGCCGCTTATGCAGTTGGAGCTGAGAATGGATATATTTATGTTCGTGCAGAATATCCGCTTTCTGTTAAACGTCTTCATATGGCAATGGAGCAGGCAGAGGCTTACGGACTTCTGGGAGATAATATCCTCGGTTCAGGATTCAATTTCCACTTACATATCAACCGCGGTGCAGGTGCTTTTGTATGTGGTGAAGGATCTGCGCTTACAGCTTCCATCGAAGGAAACAGAGGTATGCCGCGTGTCAAACCTCCGCGTACTGTAGAAAAGGGTCTGTGGGAAAAACCTACAGTTCTGAACAACGTAGAGACATATGCAAACGTTCCGAAGATCATTCTCAAAGGTGCTGACTGGTTCCGTACTATCGGTACAGAGGGAAGTCCGGGAACAAAAACATTCTCACTTACCGGTGCCATCGAAAATACAGGTCTTATCGAAGTTCCTATGGGAACAAATCTTCGTCATATCATTTATGATATCGGTGGAGGACTTAAGAGTGGCGCGGCATTCAAGGGCGTACAGATCGGTGGACCTTCCGGTGGATGTCTGATCGATGATCAGCTTGACCGTCCTCTTGATTTTGATTCCGTTAAGAAACTGGATGCGATCATGGGTTCCGGTGGTCTGGTAGTTATGGACGAGAACACCTGTATGGTTGAAGTTGCGCGTTTCTTCATGAGCTTTACACAGAGAGAATCCTGTGGTAAATGTGTTCCGTGCCGTGAAGGTACGAAACGTATGCTTGAGATTCTCGAGCGTATTGTAGAAGGAAAGGGCGAGATGTCTGATCTCGATGAACTGGAAGAACTTGCTACAATGGTACAGAAAATGGCTCTCTGCGGACTTGGTAAGAGTGCTCCGCTTCCTGTAATCAGTACCCTGAAACGCTTCCGCGATGAATATGAAGAACATATCCGCGACAAGAAATGCCGTGCAAAAGTCTGCACAGCTCTTCGTCAGTTCCACATCAATCCTGAATTCTGTATTGGATGTGGTAAATGTGCAAAGAACTGTCCGGCCGGAGCAATCAGCGGAAAGATCAAACATCCATATCATATTAACAATGACCTTTGCATTAAGTGCGGTGCATGTAAAGATAACTGTAACTTTGATGCGGTTTATGTGGAAGCATAGGAAGGAGGGCAACTTATGGGAACAATGACAATAGACGGTAGAAAAGTGGAATTTACCGATGAAAAAAACGTCCTGGCTGTTATCCGTAACGCAGGAATCAATATCCCCACACTGTGCTACCACTCAGAGATATCCACATTTGGAGCCTGTCGTTTATGTACAGTAGAAGATGACAGAGGCAGAACATTTGCTTCATGTTCAGAAGAACCCAGAGACGGAATGGTAATTTATACCAATTCCGGCAAAATCAAAAAATATCGTAAACTTATCGTAGAGCTTCTCCTTGCAGCACATTGCAGAGACTGTACAACCTGCGTGAAGAGCGGCGAATGTATTCTTCAGGAACTGGCTCACCGTCTTGGTGTAGAGAATGTACGCTTTGAAAATACAAGAGAACATCATGATCTGGATACAAGTTCACCATCCATTGTCCGTGATCCGAACAAATGTATCCTCTGTGGAAACTGTGTACGTGCCTGC
The DNA here is from genome assembly GCF_052065235.1 of Blautia sp. HCP28S3_G10. Taxonomy (NCBI): domain Bacteria; kingdom Bacillati; phylum Bacillota; class Clostridia; order Lachnospirales; family Lachnospiraceae; genus Blautia; species Blautia sp. HCP28S3_G10. The sequence goes on from NZ_JBQHUL010000013.1 coordinate 63,923, forward strand.
GAGGAACTTCAGGGAATCGGTGCACTTGGATTTGCGTTCCGTGGAACAGAAGCCATGGTTATGCCGGCATTTAATAAGAAAATTTCCGAGACACAGTGTGTAAACTGCGGACAGTGCCGTGTATTCTGTCCGACAGGAGCTATCTCTATCCGTACAAATATGGACGAAGTATGGGAAGCACTGGCAGATCCGGATACACGTGTAGTTGCACAGATCGCTCCAGCTGTACGAGTTGCAGTAGGAGATCATTATGGAATGCAGAAAGGCCGCAGTGTAATGGGCAAGATCGTAAATGCTCTTCACCGTATGGGCTTTGACGAAGTATATGATACTACTTTCAGTGCAGACCTTACTATTATGGAAGAAACAGCAGAATTCCTGAAGAGAGTGGAAACAGGGGAAAACCTTCCGCTTCTGACTTCCTGTTGTCCGGCATGGGTAAAATTTGTAACTGATCAGTATAAAGAATTTGTTCCGAATGTATCTACCTGCCGTTCGCCACAGGGAATGATGTCAGCTGTTATCAAGGAATACTTCCGTGATCCGGAACACGCAGCAGGCAAGAAGACTGTTATGGTTTCCATTATGCCATGTACAGCCAAGAAAGCAGAAGCAAAACGTCCGAACAGCTTTACCAAGGGCGAGCAGGATACAGATATTGTTATCACAACTACAGAACTCCTCCGCATGATCGATAACTTTGGCCTTGATTTTGCATCTCTTGATCCGGAAGCATGCGATATGCCATTTGGATTCGGTTCCGGCGGTGGCGTTATCTTTGGTGTGACAGGTGGTGTTACAGAGGCAGTTCTTCGTCGACTTTCACCAGCACACAGCAAAGAAGTAATGAAAGATATTTCTGAATGTGGAGTCCGTGGAGATGAGGGAATCAAAGAGTTTTCAGTTCCATATAATGGAATGGAGGTTAAGATCTGTGTAGCAAGCGGACTTGCCAATGCACGTAAAGTTATGGAGCGTGTGAAGAACGGAGAAGCAGAATATCATCTGATAGAAGTAATGGCATGCAGACGTGGATGTATCATGGGTGGCGGTCAGCCGACAAGAGCCGGTGACAGAACAAAAGCAGCCAGAGCAAAAGGACTGTACAACGCAGACAACACCATGATCATCAAGAAATCCGATGAGAACCCACTTGTACTGGAACTTTATCAGGGACTTCTCAAAGGCAAGGAGCATGAACTCCTTCACAATGAATTCTATTAATACCGGAAACGAAACAAATCGCAGGTATCATATTCATTGAGAGTATGATGGAGATATAATAAGAGCTGGGGTATTTCAGTTTGAGCGGCTGAGATACCTCAGTTTTTTGTACCTCTTGCATAAAATACTTTAATAGGCTAAAATAAAAACAAAAATACAAAGGAGCAAAAACCATGCGTGAAATAAAAGCTTCCACAATTACAGACGTTATTGAACATCTCTGCATCGAAGCCAACCAGGTGCTTCCGGAAGACATCAAAAAAGCAATCGGAGCCTGTCGTGCGTGCGAGGATGGAGAGATCGCCTGCGGTGTTCTTGACAACATCATCGAAAACTACCAGATAGCCGAAAACGAACAGGTGCCGATCTGTCAGGATACAGGAATGGCCTGCGTATTCCTGGAAATCGGACAGGACGTACATATCACAGATGGAGATCTCACAGAAGCAGTAAACGAGGGAGTACGCCGCGGTTATGACAAAGGCTATCTCCGCAAATCCGTAGTAAAAGATCCTGTCCGCAGAGGAAATACAGGAGACAACACTCCGGCCATGCTTTACACAGAGATTGTACCAGGAGAACAGATAAAAGTAACTGTAGGACCGAAAGGATTCGGAAGCGAAAACATGAGTGCAATCCGCATGTTCAAACCGTCAGCCGGAATCCAGGGAATCAAAGACTTCATTCTCGAGACAGTGGAAACAGCAGGCCCGAATCCGTGCCCGCCAATGGTAGTGGGAGTCGGAATTGGAGGAACTTTTGACAAAGCAGCTCTCCTTGCGAAAAAAGCCCTCATGCGTCCGGTAGACACATCTAACCCGGATCCGTATTATGCAGATCTCGAAAAAGAAATGCTGCAGAAGATCAATGAACTTGGAATCGGACCACAGGGATTTGGCGGCCGCACAACAGCCATCGGACTGAACATTGAAACAATGCCCACACATATCGCAGGAATGCCATGTGCGATCAATATCAGCTGCCATGTGACACGACACAAAACGGAGGTGATCTGAGATGGAACGTCATATTACTTTACCATTAACAAAAGAACTTGCAGAGACACTTCATGCAGGAGATACCGTATATCTGACAGGAACTATCTATACCTCCCGTGATGCAGGCCACAAAAGAATGTGCGAAGCCCTTGCAAGAGGCGAGAAACTTCCCTTCGACCCGACAGATGCGACCATCTATTACGTAGGACCTACCCCCGCAAAACCAGGACAGGTCATTGGTTCCGCAGGCCCCACAACCAGCGGAAGAATGGATGCCTATGCACCGACCATGATGTCCGTAGGCGCAAGAGGAATGATCGGCAAGGGTGCCCGCCTTCCGGAAGTGGTAGAAGCTATGAAAAAATATAAAGGTGTATACTTCGGAGCCATCGGCGGAGCAGGAGCCCTCCTTGCAAAATGCATCAAAAAAGCAGAACTTGTGGCTTACGAAGACCTCCAGTCCGAAGCGCTCCGCAGACTTTATGTGGAGGAAATGCCACTGGTAGTCATCATCGACAGCGAAGGCAACAACCTCTACGAAGAAGGCAGGAAAGAATATTTACGCAACCGCAAAGCCTGAGACATGAATCAACCCCCATCCGCATATATTTATAACAATACATGGGATTGTGTGAATATATGCAAGGGGGCTTTTTTTATGGAAAATTTTCAGGTTTACCGGGATATTCAGGCACGTACCGGCGGTGATATATACATAGGCGTTGTAGGCCCTGTACGCACTGGCAAATCAACCTTTATCCGAAGATTTATGGAACTGGTAGCACTTCCTGGGATAGAACCGTCACTGCAGAATGAAGTACGCGATCAGCTGCCATTAAGCGGTTCCGGCAAACTGATCACAACAGTAGAACCCAAATTCATCCCCAAAGAAGCAGTGCCCGTAACATTAGGCGAAGATCAGAAAGTCCGCGTGAAACTCATAGACTGCGTGGGATTTCTGGTAAAAGATGCCGCCGGGCACATAGAAGACGGCAAAGAACGCATGGTCAAAACACCCTGGTCCGAAAAAGCAATACCATTTCATGACGCAGCACAGCTTGGAACAGAAAAAGTCATCGAAGAACATGCAACCATAGGACTTGTGATTACCACAGATGGAAGCTTCGGAGAACTGCCGCGGGAAAATTTCCTAGAGGCTGAGGCAAAAACAGTCAGCGAACTGAAAAAACAACAGAAGCCATTTCTGATTCTTGTGAATTCACAGATGCCGTACAAAGAAGAAACACTCAAGCTTGCAAAAAATCTTCAGGAAAAATACGGCGTGACAGCAATCACTGCCAATTGCGAACAGCTGCGAAAAGAAGATGTATCCAGAATTCTTGAAAACATATTATATGAATTTCCGGTCAGCGAAATACAGTTCTTTATACCGAAATGGATCGAGATGCTTTCCGCAGATCACGAAATAAAAAAACAGATCACAGATGAAATCAGGACAATGATGTCCGGAATGACCCACCTGCGGGACATCACAAAAGAAACTGCAAAACTCCATTCAGCCTGCATACAGGACACCCTGCTGGAAGACGTGAGCCTTTCAAACGGAATCGTAAAAATCCGCATACAGGTAAAAGAAGAATATTATTACCGGAATTTGAGCGAACTCAGCGGAATTTCCATGGAAAGCGAATATGACCTGATCCACACAATAAAAGAACTTGCAGAGATGAAAGAGCAGTATGTAAAAGTACAGGATGCCCTGGAATCTGTACGGAGTACAGGATATGGAGTTGTAGTACCTGAACTGAAAGAAATCGAAATGGATGAACCGTCAGTGATCAGGCAGGGAAATAAATTCGGGGTAAAAATCCGGTCAAAAAGTCCGTCCATTCATATGATCAAAGCAAACATTGTCACAGAGATCGCACCAATCGTAGGAACAGAGCAGCAGGCAAAAGATCTCATAGAATATATCGGAGAAAGCAGTCAGAGAGGCGAAAGCATCTGGGAGACAAATATTTTCGGAAAATCTATCGAGCAGCTTGTGCAGGACGGAATCCGAAGCAAGATCATGGCCATAGGAGAAGAAAGTCAGGTGAAACTTCAGGATACCATGCAGAAAATCGTCAACGACAGCAAAGGCGGTATGGTCTGCATAATAATATAAGAAATGCGGCCGGTTTTTATGAGACCGGCTGTTTTTGTGTGAACAATATAATAAGGAAAGAAAATACATACATTTTTTTGGTAAGTAACGTCATTTCTGGTATCTTTACACAGCATAACAGCTATGCTAAAATAAAATAGATTCAGGTCAGATTATGTCAGATTATGTATTGATATAATGAAAACCTGGAGTATGTGAGATAAACAGAGGGAAGGAAAAGAAAAATGTACAAACGTAAGTCAAAAGGCTGGTACAAGCATAAGGATTTTATTGTGCTGGATATGCTTTGTATGTTTCTGGCTTTTGTAATTGCTTACATGGTCAGAAACGGAAGTCTCTATGGAATGATCAGAAACAGAATTTATCTGTATACACTGGTCTTTGCTCTTGTGATGGATTTTCTGTCTGTCAGTGTATTTGAATTTTTTCATGGCGTTATCAGAAGAGGATATTATCAGGAACTGAATGCAGCAATCAAACAGATGCTCTGTATAGAATTAACTTCGGCACTGTTTCTGTTCTCTATTGACAACGGCCATAACTTCTCGCGAATTGTTCTTTATTTGTTTGGAGGACTTTATCTTCTCTTCACCTATGTAACCAGACTGAAATGGAAAAAACATATTCGTATCAAGATGGCGGAAGGTGGAGAACACTCACTTTATATTATTACATCGAGGGATATTGCGGAACATGTTATTGATAAAGTCCGCAAATACAACTATAACAGATATAACATCAATGGCCTTGTAATTGTTGATGAAGATATGACCGGACAGGTTATTGACGGAGTTGAAGTAGTGGCAGGTCTTGATGATGCAGCAGCATATATCTGCCAGCAGTGGGTTGATGAAGTACTGATCAATGTTTCGCCGGATCACCAATATCCCCATAAACTTCATGATGAGCTCCTGGAAATGGGAATGGTCATACACATGAACCTTGCAAAAGTCAAAAATACTACAGGCCAGAAACAGTTTGTAGAGAAAATCGGCGGTTATACAGTGCTGACAACAACTATGAACTATGCCACAGACAGACAGATTCTTGCAAAAAGAATCCTGGATATCACAGGCGGTCTGGTAGGCTGTATCCTTACAGGAATTATTACAATATTTGTAGGACCGATCATTTACATATCATCTCCGGGACCGATTTTTTTCGCCCAGACGCGAATCGGAGAAAACGGAAAACCATTCAAGATGTACAAATTCCGCAGTATGTACATGGATGCGGAAGAGCGCAAAAAAGAACTGATGGACCAGAACAAAATGAGCGATGCCCGCATGTTCAAGCTGGATTTCGATCCCCGGGTCATCGGAAACAAAGTTTTGCCGGACGGTTCCCACAAGACAGGCATTGGAGAATTTATCCGCAAAACATCGCTGGATGAATTTCCGCAGTTCTGGAATGTCCTGAACGGCACTATGAGCCTGGTGGGTACAAGACCGATCCTGCAGGACGAACTTCAGCAGTATGAACTTCACCACCGTGCCCGGATTGCCATTAAGCCAGGCATCACCGGCATGTGGCAGGTAAGTGGTCGAAGCGATATCACAGACTTCGAGGAAGTCGTACGCCTGGACAAAGAATACATCGAAAACTGGAATATCGGACTGGACATCAGGATCCTTCTGAAGACTGTTGTGGCAGTGGTGAAACATGAAGGGTCGGTATAACTGAATAGAAATCAGAGGATGGTTTTGCTCGCCGTGGGGCGGTGGGCAAAACCATAAAATATGTAATTAGATAAGTTATAAATATAAGAAAGAATGTATGTGGAATGAGTATTGAACATAATAAAAAAGCACTGGGAAAACCATTGAGAATTGCGGTTTTAGGACATAAATCAATACCAAGCCGTCAGGGTGGAATTGAGATCGTAGTTGAAGAACTGTCAGTCCGTATGGCGAAACTGGGACACAGGGTAACTGTATACAACCGAAGCGGACACCATGTCAGCGGGAAAGAATTTGACAGCAAGAAACTGAAAACATATAAGGACTGTCAGATGAAATACGTTCCAACAATCGATAAAAAAGGTCTGGCAGCAATGAGTGCATCATTTTTTGCAGCAGTTGCAGCAGCATTTGGAAAATATGATGTAGTTCATTTTCATGCAGAAGGTCCCTGTGCAATGATGTGGCTGCCGAAACTGTTTGGCAAAAGATGTGTGGCAACAGTTCACGGTCTGGATCATCAGAGAGCCAAATGGGGGAAATTTGCCAGCACATACATAATGCTTGGAGAAAAATGTGCAGTTAAGTTTGCAGACGAAATCATTGTACTCAGTGAAGGAGTTCAGCAATATTTCCTTGATACATATGGAAGAAAAACCAGATTTATACCGAATGGCGTAAACAGACCGGTAATCCGGGAAGCTGATATTATACAGAAAAATCATGGATTGAAAAAAGATGACTATATTCTTTTCCTTGGCAGACTCGTACCGGAGAAAGGACTCAGATATCTGATTGAAGCGTTTAAGAAAGTGGATACAGATAAAAAACTTGTCATTGCAGGCGGAAGCTCTGATACAGATGAATTTGCCAGAGAATTACAGGAGATGGCAAAAGATGATAACAGAATTATATTTACCGGATTTGTTCAGGGAAAAGAGCTGGACGAGCTTTACAGTAATGCATATGTATACACACTTCCAAGCGATCTTGAGGGAATGCCATTAAGTCTCCTGGAAGCAATGAGTTATGGAAACTGCTGTCTGGTGTCAGATATAGATGAATGTGCTTCTGTTGTAGAAGATAAAGCATTTATATTCAAAAAATCAGATGTAAATGATTTGAAAGAAAAACTGCAGCAGATGTGCAGTGAACCGAAAAAGGTGATGCAGATGAAAGAAGAAGCAGCTGATTTTATCTGTGGAAAATACAACTGGGATGATGTTGTAGAAAGAACACTGAAATTATATAGGAAATAAGGTTGTGAAAAATGAAAGTATTGATGATAAATAATCTCCTCTGACCGAAAGCAGGTAGTGAGATGTACATAGTGAAAATGCTTAGAAAATAGCGGTAATACGATAAATCCACCGCTCTTCAAACTGCAAGACCTCCATTTTCAGTATCACTACCTACTTTCGTATAGAGCAGATGATGTTATCATCAGCCTTTTAAGTATCACACCCTGCATTATGATATAGCACCTCGTTAATCATTAAGATTCGGAAACGACTATGACTTTATCATACAAACGCAGGGTGGGAAACAGAGCGAGGAACACGGAGAAAAAACAACGATAAGGAATTGAAAATCTTTATCTGTCGAATGAAGTTATAAAAATCAAAAATTGAGGAATCAGAAATATGAGTATTGTTAGCTTAGAAAATAAAACAATTTTAGTAACTGGTGCGGCTGGATTTATAGGATCAAATCTAGTAAGACGAATTTATCAGGAGGCTCCTTCTGCAACAGTTATTGGCATCGATAACATGAATGCCTACTACGATGTTGCTCTGAAGGAGTTCCGTTTGAATGAGCTGGCCAAGTATCCCACATTCACTTTTGTGAAAGGCAATATCGCTGACAAAGCATTGATTACAGAGCTGTTTGAGAAGTATAAGCCCGCGGTAGTCGTGAACCTTGCAGCACAGGCTGGTGTGCGTTACTCCATCACCAACCCGGATGCCTATGTGGAATCCAACCTGGTCGGCTTTTTTAATATCTTGGAAGCCTGCCGTCATTGTGAGAATTTGGAGCATCTGGTATATGCTTCTTCTTCCAGTGTTTACGGTAGCAATAAGAAGGTTCCGTACAGCACGGATGACAAGGTAGATAATCCGGTTTCACTGTATGCAGCAACCAAGAAATCTAATGAGCTAATGGCTCATGCATATTCTAAGCTGTACAATATCCCGTCCACCGGTCTGCGCTTCTTCACGGTGTACGGTCCCGCTGGTCGTCCGGATATGGCTTACTTCGGCTTCACTAACAAGCTGGTGAAGGGTGAAACCATCAAGATCTTCAACTACGGCAACTGCAAGCGTGATTTTACTTATGTGGATGACATCGTAGAAGGCGTTGTTCGCGTGATGAAGAAGGCTCCGGATAAGAAGGACGGCGAGGATGGTTTGCCGATTCCACCGTATGCAGTTTACAACATCGGCAACCAGAATCCGGAAAACCTGCTGGATTTCGTGCAGATTCTGAGCGAGGAACTGGTTCGTGCAGGAGTTTTGCCGGAAGATTACGATTTCGAGGCTCACAAAGAACTGGTTCCTATGCAACCGGGTGATGTACCTGTTACTTATGCAGATACCAGTGCTTTGGAGCGGGACTTCGGATATAAGCCTTCGACTAGCCTGCGGACAGGTCTGCGGAAGTTCGCTGAGTGGTATGCAGAATTTTATAAATAATTAGAGGATAGAAAAATGAGAGAGTTTAAGGATTTGAAAATTGCTGTGGCCGGTACAGGTTACGTTGGCCTTTCCATTGCTACGTTGTTGAGCCAGCATCATCATGTTACAGCTGTGGATATTATTCCGGAGAAAGTTGAACTAATTAACAACAAGAAGTCTCCGATTCAGGATGAGTATATTGAAAAGTACCTGGCAGAGAAAGAACTGGATCTGACTGCAACTTTGGATGCGAAGGAAGCATACATTGATGCTGACTTTGTAGTTATTGCAGCACCTACAAACTACGATAGCAAGAAAAACTTTTTTGACACATCAGCTGTTGAAGCAGTTATCAAGCTGGTGATTGAGTATAATCCGGAAGCCATCATGGTCATCAAGAGTACCATTCCGGTTGGTTACACAGCATCTGTGCGTGAGAAGTTCCACTGCGACAATATTATCTTCAGTCCGGAGTTTCTGCGTGAGAGCAAGGCTCTTTATGATAATCTGTATCCTTCTCGTATCATTGTCGGCACCGATGTGGAGAATGCCCGACTGGTGAAAGCGGCACATACTTTTGTAGAACTCCTGCAAGAAGGTGCAATCAAGGAAAACATTGACACCCTATTCATGGGATTCACGGAAGCAGAGGCTGTTAAGCTGTTTGCGAATACTTATCTGGCACTGCGTGTGTCTTATTTCAATGAACTGGATACCTATGCTGAGATGAAGGGACTGAATACGCAGCAGATTATCAATGGTGTCTGCCTTGATCCTCGAATCGGCAGTCACTATAATAACCCATCTTTTGGTTATGGTGGATATTGTCTGCCGAAAGACACCAAGCAGCTACTGGCAAACTATGCCGATGTGCCGGAAAATCTGATTGAAGCAATCGTGGAAAGTAACCGCACTCGTAAAGATTTTATTGCAGATCGTGTTTTGGAAATTGCCGGTGCATATCAGGCTAATGATAGCTGGGATAAGAGCAAGGAAAAAGAGGTCGTGGTTGGTGTTTACCGTCTGACCATGAAGAGCAACAGCGATAACTTCCGCCAAAGCTCTATCCAAGGTGTCATGAAACGCATCAAAGCAAAGGGTGCAACTGTTATTATCTACGAGCCGACTTTGAAGGATGGAGAGAAATTTTTTGGCTCTGTGGTTGTAAATGACTTGGATAAGTTCAAAAAACAGAGCCAAGCTATCATTGCAAACCGCTATGACAAGTGTCTGGATGATGTGAAAGAGAAAGTTTACACGAGAGATTTGTTTGGAAGAGACTGAAACAGGACGTACAAGGAAATATGTATGCTGAAGTGAATGACTGAAGGATAAGTATTGAATTACTTATACTAATGCTAATAAGAAATTGAAAGCTGTGAAAGAAAAAACAACGATAAGGAATCAAAATATGCGAATTTTGCTTTGTAACAAATTTCTGCACGCCAACGGTGGATCAGAAACCTACATTTTTAAACTGGGTGAGGCACTGGAACAGCACGGTCACGAGGTCCAGTTCTTCGGTATGGACCATAAAGGCCGCTGTGTCGGCAACCGGGTCAATGCTTATACGTCCGATATGGATTTCCACGGCGGCAGCAAGCTGTCGAAGCTGACCTACCCGATTAAGACCATTTACAGCAGTGAGGCCCGGAAGAAGCTGCGGCTGGTGTTGGATGACTTCCAGCCGGATGTCTGCCATCTGAATAACTTCAACTACCAGCTGACCCCTTCGATCATCTTGGAGATCGTCAAGTGGAGGAAAGAGACTGGAAAGGATTGTAAGATCGTTTTCACGGCGCATGACTACCAGCTCGTCTGTCCGAACCATATGCTGAATAACCCGGTAACGCATCAGAACTGTGAGAAGTGCCTCGGCGGTCACTTTATGAACTGTACCAAGGGCAAATGTATCCACGGCTCGACGGCAAAGTCCGTCATCGGCACGATGGAAGCAGAGTTCTGGAAACTGAAAGGAACTTATAAGTACATCGACACGATGATCTGCTGCTCCGAGTTCATGAAGAACAAGATGGACAGCAATCCGCTGTTTGCTACCAAAACCGTGGCAATGCACAACTTCATCGATAAGGTGGAATGGAAGGACGTGCAGAAGAAAGACTACGTCCTGTACTTCGGCCGCTTTTCCGAGGAGAAAGGCATCGGCACACTCATCAAGGTCTGCAAGGAACTGCCGGATGTGCAGTTCATCTTCGCCGGTACTGGTTCGCTGGAAGATAAGGTGAATGGTGTAAGCAACATCCAGAATGTTGGCTTCCAGAAAGGTGAAGCACTGGAAAAGCTGATTCGTGAAGCAAAGTTTTGCGTTGTTCCATCAGAATGGTATGAGCCTTTTGGATTAACAATTGTTGAAGCACAAAGTTTGGGGACACCGGTTATTGGTGCGAATGTTGGTGGAATTCCTGAATTGATTACAGATGATATTGATGGGAGACTATTTACTAGCAAGGATTCCGAACAACTGGCATCTATCATCAGAGAATTGTGGAATGACCCTGATAAGGTTGAGGAATATGCAAAAGCCTGCCTGAACCTTGAGAGAGACGACCTGGATTCTTATTATGAGAAGCTCGTCCCAATTTACCGGGGGAGACTGTCCGAAAACTCGGATAATCTAATCTGATGAGAAAAAGATTGATATGCTCTTGTGAGCGTTCAATATAAATTAAAATTGCACATTGAAAACTGAATAAAGTA
>NZ_JBQHUL010000014.1:0-73778 GCF_052065235.1 Blautia sp. HCP28S3_G10
CAATATTCCCCACTGCTGCCTCCCGTAGGAGTCTGGGCCGTGTCTCAGTCCCAATGTGGCCGTTCACCCTCTCAGGCCGGCTATGGATCGTCGCCTTGGTGAGCCGTTACCTCACCAACTAGCTAATCCAACGCGGGTCCATCTTATACCACCGGAGTTTTTCACACCGGGCCATGCGGCCCTGTGCGCTTATGCGGTATTAGCAATCATTTCTGGTTGTTATCCCCCTGTATAAGGCAGGTTACCCACGCGTTACTCACCCGTCCGCCACTAGAAACAAATTAAATCGACCGAAGTTTCAATAATAGGTTTCCCGTTCGACTTGCATGTGTTAAGCACGCCGCCAGCGTTCATCCTGAGCCAGGATCAAACTCTCTGATAAAATGTTTGATTCCGGTCAGACAACACTTGGCTATCTTCCCGTTTTACTGTTTTAAGGTTTGTTCTTAAAAATTTAATTTAAAGAAATTTTCGAGAATCGTATGTGTTTCACTATTTAATTATCAAAGTTGTTTCTGTCTTATGACAGCTTATTTATTTTATCACAGTGTTTTTCATTTGTCAAGAACTTTTTTGAAGTTTTTTAAATGTTTTTCTGTGATTTGTTATCTCGCCGACAACTCGTTTACTTTATCACATTTACAAGTTGTTGTCAAGAACTTTTTTGAAGTTTTTTAAACTTCAAACGGAGAAGGAGGGATTTGAACCCTCGCGCCGGTTACCCGACCTATACCCTTAGCAGGGGCACCTCTTCGGCCTCTTGAGTACTTCTCCTGACTCCGAATTCATAATTCCTTATGCAATTTGAAGGCATTTCACTCCGAAACGCATTGTTAATTATACATAACGCTTTGCACATTGTCAACCACTTTTTTACAATTATTTAAATAAATTTCAGCCTGGGAGAAAATCCCCCAGGCTGTGTGTTTTTTATTACTTCCAACCACCATATTTCTGAATTGTTTCTTCAATTCTTTTCCTTACTTCTGCCGCAATTTCTGTAGATTTCATTTCTTTATACTCATCATACTGCAATGGTTCCAGGAAATGTACCTGTACAGTTAACGGATCTGCCGAACCAGTATCAAATGCCTTATAAGTATCTATCAGTGCAATCGGAACAATCGGGCATCTGGCTTTTATTGCTGCCTTGAAACTTCCCCCTTTGAATTCCTGAGGATGATTTCCATTTTTGCTTCTTGTTCCTTCTGCAAAAATAAGATAATTGCGTCCTTTTTTCACTTCTTTTGTTACATTAATGATCACTTGCATAGACTGCCGTATATCTTCTCTGTCAATTATATATGCTTTCATGCAGGCAAATACCTGTTTCAGAAACGGAACATTGCCAACCTCTTTCTTTGCTACTACAGAAAAAGGTGTCGGGCATACATCCAGAATTGCCAGCACATCATACAGACCCTGATGATTGGGATAAAACATAAATCCATCCTGATCCGGAATATTCTCTATGCCATAAGCTTTCACAGTAATATTACCGCCTTTGTTGGCACGCCGGTCTATTTTTTTCAGAAGAGCATAACGTTCTCCTTCCGTATATCTGTCTACATTTCTGGCATATTTGCACAGCATAAACCAGCCATAAGGAACAAACAGAATATTTCTCAACACCATCAAAATGATTCTTTTCACTCTGCCTACACTCCTTCTGCGCTGCTCATCAATTCAGGGCAGCTTCTTTAATTATTTCAGTTTAGATGCTATCTTCTCTTCATATCCCGGATTTTTCTTGATAAATTTGTCATAATCGGTTGCATACTGCTTATATGCATCTGTCTTCATAAACAATGCATACTTGGTTGCAGCCTGTTTACTCATATCATCTGTAATCTCAGATGTTGAAAGTACATAATACTTATTATTATCTTTTTTCTGTACCATATATGTACTTATGCACGGATAGCTCTGATTCTTATCCAGAACCAGATTATACGTAATATACATATAGGTATAGTTTCCATCTTTGTAGATAGAATCGCACTGACTGATTTCTATACTCTGCGGATTATGTGCCTGGAAATACTTAACCGTAGCATCAATTTCCTGCTGGAGATTATCATCAGCCTTTTTTACTCCATAGCAGTTCCTGATGCGGCTTTCTTTGCCTTTGTCATATGCTTCTATCAGATTCCTGACAACTCCATCTGGTGTTTTATGGTTAACCCCACAGCCTTTGACAGCAAAAATAATAACAATAAGTAAAATAATCAGCGCAACTCCCCCGGCGGCATATCTGCCAGGGATTCTGATATTTGGAAGTTTCAGGCGGGACCGGACTTTTCGCGATGTTTTTGAACTGTTTGTTCTGGAAACTCCTGTTCTTACTGTTCTTCCATTCTGAAGCTTTACATTTTTCATACCGGTTCTGGAATTAGACGGCCTTCTGCCGCCTGTTTCCAGAGCTGATCTTCTTACATTGGATTTTGAATGCCCGGTCTTACGTCTGCCGGCATCAGACCTGCGTCTGATATTTGTTGTGGCATTTTCCCTATCCATGATATTTTATTTTCCCCTTTATTCTTCTGTACTGTCCCCGTTTTCTTCTGTTTCTTCAGAAGAAGTTTCTTCTTCCGCCTGCTGATTGTCTTTATCTTCTTTTTTTTCACGGACTTTTGCAAAGCTTGCTACTGTAACACCATCAGACAGATTGATAAGTTTTACTCCTGATGTGATTCTGCCAAGAATTGAAATATCAGCACACTGCAGACGGATAATAATGCCTTCTGTAGTAATCATCATGATCTCATTTTCTTCGTTTACTGCTTTTGCACCGATAACATTACCTGTTTTTTCTGTTATCTTATAGCACTTGACACCTTTACCGCCTCTGTTCTGAGCAGTAAATTCGCTGATGGAAGTACGTTTACCCATACCGTTCTCAGATACAACCAGCAGATAATATCCCTGTGTATTCAACTGCATTGCAACAACTTCATCGCCATCTGCCAGATTGATTCCGCGAACACCCATAGAAACACGGCCTGTACTTCTGACATCACTCTCATTGAAGCGGATACACTGACCATATTTCGTTACAAGGATAATGTCTTTCTTATTATCTGTAGCTTTTACTTCGATCAGTTCATCATCATCCCGCAGGGAAATAGCTGCAAGCCCGATCTTACGCACATTTGCATAATCCTGAATCGGCGTTTTCTTGACAAGACCTTTTTTTGTAGCCATCATCAAATACTGGCCTTTTTCAAATTTATTGATCGGAATAACCGCTGTAATGCGTTCACCAGGCATAAGCTGAAGCAGATTTATGATTGCCGTACCTCTTGCAGTTCTTCCTGCTTCCGGAATCTCGTATGCTTTGAGTCTGTATACACGGCCGGTATTTGTAAAGAACATTACATAATGATGCGTTGTCGTCATCATCAGTTCTTCAATGTAATCATCATCCAGCGTCTGCATTCCCTTGATTCCTCTTCCGCCTCTGTTCTGGCTGCGGAAGTTATCAATAGTCATACGCTTAATATAGCCCAGTTTGGTCATTGTGATTACGGTATTTTCTCTCGGGATCATATCTTCCATGGAAATATCATAAGCATCAAAACCAATTGCTGTTCTTCTGTCATCGCCATATTTGTCGGCAATAGCAAGGATTTCTTCTCTGATAACACGAAGAAGGGTATTTCTGTCAGAAAGAATTGCTTTTAATTTGCGGATTTTTTCCATTAATTCCGCATATTCAGCTTCCAGTTTCTCTCTTTCCAAACCTGTCAGAGCACGAAGACGCATGTCAACGATTGCCTGTGCCTGCACATCTGTCAGTTCAAAACGATCCATTAATTCCTGTTTTGCAACCTGGACACTTCTTGATCCACGGATAATACGGATAACCTCGTCGATATTATCCAGAGCTTTCAGGAGACCTTCTAATATATGGGCACGCTCCTGTGCTTTATTGAGATCGTACTTTGTTCTTCTTGTAACTACATCTTCCTGATGCGCAAGATAATATTTCAGCATCTCCGGAAGTGAAAGAACCTTCGGCTCCAGATTTCCGTTTGTGGAAACAAGGCAGAGCATGATAACGCCAAAAGTATCCTGCAGCTGTGTATGTTTATAAAGCTGGTTCAGGACAACATTTGCGTTTGCGTCTTTGCGGAGATCAATACAGATACGCATACCTTCCCTGCTGGAATGGTCGTTCAGATCTGTAATTCCGTCAATTTTCTTGTCTCTTACCAGTTCGGCAATTTTTTCAATAAGACGGGCTTTATTTACCAGATATGGCAGTTCTGTAACAATAATACGTGACTTTCCGTTTGGAAGTGTTTCTATATTAGTCACTGCACGTACACGGATTTTGCCTCTTCCTGTACGATAAGCTTCCTCAATGCCTCTTGTACCGAGGATTGTTGCTCCTGTCGGGAAATCAGGTCCTTTTACGATCTCAAGAAGTTCTTCAATCGTAGTCTCTCTCTGTTCCTCAATCGTATTGTCAATAATCTTAACAACTGCATTGATAACCTCTCTCAGGTTATGAGGAGGAATGTTTGTGGCCATACCTACAGCAATACCTGAAGTTCCGTTTACCAGAAGGTTCGGATAACGTGAAGGCAGTACTACAGGCTCTCTTTCTGTTTCATCAAAGTTCGGCTGGAAATCTACAGTATCTTTGTTAATATCTGCAAGCATTTCCATGGAAATTTTGCTGAGTCGTGCTTCTGTATATCGCATGGCCGCAGCACCATCCCCATCCACTGAGCCAAAGTTTCCATGTCCGTCTACCAGTGGATATCTGGTTGACCAGTCCTGCGCCATATTGACCAGCGCACCATAAATAGAACTATCTCCATGCGGATGATATTTACCCATGGTATCACCAACGATACGGGCACATTTACGATGTGGCTTATCCGGACCGTTGTTCAGCTCGATCATGGAATACAGTACTCGTCTCTGTACCGGTTTCAGACCATCTCTTACATCCGGAAGGGCACGGGAAGCGATAACACTCATGGCGTAATCTATATAAGACTTCTCCATAGTCTTCTGGAGATCCACCTCGTGAATCTTGTCAAAAATATTGTCTTCCATTTATTTATTCTCCTAGATATCCAGATTTTCTACAAATTTCGCATTTTCTTCAATAAATTCACGCCTTGGCTCTACCTTATCTCCCATAAGAGTGGTAAATGTCAGATCGATTTCTGAAGTGGCAGCCTCATCCATGGTGACTTTCAGAAGAATACGTTTCTCAGGATCCATAGTTGTTTCCCAGAGCTGGTCCGCATCCATTTCACCAAGACCTTTGTAACGCTGGATTTTGTTATTATTATCTCGTCCGATTTCTTCAAGGATACGGTTCAGTTCCGCATCATCATATGCATACCAGACCTTTTTATTTTTTTCAACTTTGTACAGTGGCGGCTGAGCCAGATATACATATCCCTGTCTGATCAGCTCAGGCATGAATCTGTAAAGGAAAGTCAGCAGCAATGTTGCAATATGTGCGCCATCTACATCGGCATCTGTCATAATGATGATTTTGTGGTAACGAAGTTTGCTGATGTCAAAGTCTTCATGAATACCTGTACCAAATGCTGTGATCATTGCCTTGATCTCTGCATTTCCATAGATTCTGTCCAGACGGGCTTTCTCTACATTGAGGATTTTTCCTCTAAGAGGAAGGATTGCCTGTGTGGCACGATTTCGTGCAGTCTTGGCTGAACCACCGGCGGAATCACCCTCTACAATATAAATCTCACAGTTTTCCGGATTTTTGTCGGAGCAGTCTGCAAGTTTTCCCGGAAGTGACATTCCGTCCAGAGCTGATTTTCTTCTGGTAAGATCCCTCGCCTTACGTGCGGCTTCTCTCGCTCTCTGGGCAAGCACAGATTTCTCTACGGTTGCTTTTGCCACAGCAGGATTCTGTTCAAGGAAAATCTCCAGCTGTCTGCTTACAACAAAATCTACGGCACCTCTTGCCTCACTGTTTCCAAGTTTCTGCTTCGTCTGTCCCTCAAACTGAGGTTCCTCAATCTTGACACTGACAATTGCTGTAAGGCCCTCTCTGATATCGTCACCGCTCAAATTCGGCTCATTATCTTTCAGAAGCTTATTCTTTCTTGCATAGTCATTAAAAGTCTTTGTAAGGGCATTACGGAAACCCACGATATGTGTTCCACCCTCCGGTGTATTGATGTTATTTACAAATCCATAACTGTTTTCTGTATAGGAATCATTGTGCTGCATGGCAACTTCAACCATGACACCATCCTTTTCACCTTCACAGTAAATAATTTCTGGATATAACGCTTCTTTGCTTTTGTTCAGATAGGAAACAAACTCACGAATACCGCCCTCATAATGGAAAGTGGTTTCTTTCTTTGATTCTTCTCTTGTATCTTTCAGTATGATCTTGAGACCTTTTGTAAGAAAAGCCATCTCGCGGAGACGCTGTTTCAGAATATCATAATCATAAACTGTTTCTTCAAAAATTTCTTTGTCCGGAAGGAATGTTACTGTTGTACCGGATTTATCCGCCGCACATTCTCCGATTTCTTTAAGAGGATACATTGTATGTCCTCTTTCATATCTCTGTTTATATTCTTTACCATCACGATAAATCTGAACTTCCAGCCATTCTGATAATGCATTTACAACGGAAGCACCAACACCGTGGAGTCCACCTGATACCTTGTATCCTCCACCGCCGAATTTACCGCCGGCATGAAGAATCGTAAATACAACTTCTACTGCCGGAATTCCTGCTTTGTGGTTAATGCCTACCGGAATACCTCTTCCGTTATCAACAACAGTAATAGAATTATCTGGATTGATTATTACCTGGATTTCTGTACAATACCCTGCCAGAGCTTCATCTACTGCATTATCTACGATCTCGTATACAAGATGATGAAGGCCGCGGCTTGATGTACTTCCAATATACATACCCGGTCTTTTACGAACAGCTTCCAGACCTTCAAGAATCTGGATCTGATCTGCTCCGTACTCTGTATTTTCTCCGCCCATTTGTTTCCTCCTGTTATTCTATATTTGATGCAGCTTTTCTTTTATAACGGCTGCTATTTGATAAATATTATACCTGTTTTTGCGCATAATACGGCACAATAATACTAATTTATTATAGCACAAAAGCTGAGTTGTGTAAAACAAAAAGAAGGATCCGCAGTCAGATCCTTCTTTGTATTTATATGCATTTCTGATTATTTCTGTTTTTTGGTTCTGTAAACAAATACTCCTATCAGAAGCGCAGATCCGATAAGTAATAATCCCCAGAAAGCAGGATTGGAATTATCACCTGTCTTAACCGGTTTCTGTGATGTAGAACCGCTGTTGTCAGTCCGTGCCGGATTTCCGCCATTACCGCTGCCATTGTCACCGGATCCTCCCGGTTCTGTTGTCGGTGTTGCTGTAGCATTTTTATTCTTGCTGTTCGTGATCGTAATACTGCCTCTGTACTGCTTACTTTCTTCCAGTTTCACATCTCCTTCACCGCTGATCTGATATGGAAAATCATCAGCATTCAGGATATTACCATCTTTGTCGGTTTCTTTTACTACATAGGTCACGCTGTCCGGCATCTGATTTTCTTCAAACGGAATTGTTACAGTAACTGTATCATTCTGCTTCAGTTCCACATTCTGTACAAGCTTCATTGAGCCATTTTGGTTACTGAATACACCAGCATAGAATGTATCATCTGTAGTTGTTTCCTGTCCGTCTACGAGTACACGTTTCGTGATGCTGATACGTCCGCTCAGATAGTATCCATCCGGCAGATAGTAATAATTGTTATTTACATAGGAAACAGCCTGTGGTGAAGACTGATCAACTGATGCACTGTTGTTTTCAGTTTCTGATTTATCAGTAACTGTATAATAATAACTTTTTCCACCGGATACTTCCATTGCCTTGTTTATTTCCATCGGCTTGTTATTCTCATCCAGTTCAAAAATATAATATGTGCCATCCGGTACATTATTATAAGTTGCTGTACCTGAATTTGCATTTTTGATATTTATTGATTTGATATAATCACTGCCAAATGGAATCGTGCCCTCTTTATCAAGGAAAAGTCCGATTTTAAATGTCGCATCACTTGCATTCATTGGTATCTGACCAAAATTACTCATATCGATATAATACAGTCTCTTTGTTACTGTAATGCCTGTGCTGAATTTATTAATCTCAGCCTTCGGATAAGCCTGAACATTATAAACCCAACCTTCATCTGTGGCAAATGGAACAGAAAGCAACATAGGTGTTACAGTTGCTGTGCTGTTTGCATCTCCAACAATCAGATACATACCTTCTTCAAGATCAGCGTATGTTATTTTTCCCTGCAGATCTGATACCTTTTCTGTAGCAGTCTGTGATGTTGCAGAAACAGCAGAGACAAGCTTCTCAGCAGCTGAGTACCAGTCACTGGCACTTTTCAGTTTTTCAAAATCAACTCCTGACGATGATAATTCACTGTTGATAATGAAATGCACATTTCCATCAAATGATACACTTCCCACCTTATAAAGTTTCAGTTTTACACCTGCAATCGGTGCGCTGCCTGTTCCTTCAGAATTCTGCTCCTGGATGGTCAGATCAAAGCTGCCTTTTTTTCCCTGTTCATAAGAATCTGCCCGAACGATTCCTGCAAAACAGTTTACCAGTATAAGCATCATTCCCAGACAAGCCAGTATTCTGTTCAAATATTTTCCTTTCCTTTTGCGCTGTTTCACTACGATCGGCCTCCTTGCTGATTCTTATTCTTTATATTCTTCTTTATGTTCTGTATTCTTCTTTTTTCTGCTTTTCCGTCGAACCACCAGATAAATGATGATAATAAGGATTATCAGTACTGCCAGTCCCACAAGCATGATCTTCACCGGATCAATTTTTGCCAGTTTCTGCATGGTCGGTTCTTCTTCGGTTTCTTCTTCCACATAATCCGTACGGATTCCTCTTACAAGAAGTCTGTGTGAGTTTACACCATAAGGAGTACAGGTGACAAGCGTTACATGGTCTTCACCGGGAATCGTGTCCAGTTCACTGGTCTCTTCCGGCAAAACTGTCTTGATCTGATCAACTTTATAGGCAAGAGTCTTGTCCAGTACATGGATCAGGAAAATATCTCCCTCCTCCATCTGGTCAAGATCTGTAAAAATCTTTGCACTCGGAAGTCCTCTGTGACCGGCAAGTACTGCGTGAGTACTTTCTCCTCCGATCGGAAGACTTGTGCCTTCCACATGTCCCACACCTTTTTCCAGGACATCTTTTCCAAGTCCATGATAAATAGCAAGAACCACATCCAATTTCGGAATTTCAATACTTCCCATAAGTCCATCACCATTTGGATCAAGAACTTCATCATAAGGATGACTCAGTACATAATCATCTTCCTCTGAAAAAGCATCTACAATAACGTTTGTCGGATGTTCCGTATTATATTCTTCTGCATCCTGCCAGAGTTTGTCATACTGATCATTGGAAAGATTTTCGACTGATGAATTGTATTTACTGACAAGCAGTGCATTTCTGTACTGATTCCACAGATCACTGATCGTCGGATATGTAAAAATCCCCGCACCTACAAGAAACACCAGTGCAATAAATATATTAACAATCTTCGAACTTTTTTTCTTTGATTTTTTTTTCATACTTTATTTTCTGCGTGTCTTTTTATTTTTATGTTTTTTATTTTCCAGCCTTGATGCTGCTTTTACAATTATAACAGCAATTACTATTCCAATCACTATGCAGAGAAGAAGCATAAATTTGTTCGGATTTCCTGATAATACTGACTTCTGCTCATTCTTTTCGATTTCTTTTGCAGCTTCGTATGTAGTACGATGGCCACGAACCAGAATCCTGTGAGTATTCACTGCATATGGTGTACAGGTAACAAGTGTCACATAATCCTTACCTTCTTCAATTCCAAGAGAATCTGTCTCTTCCGGAAGAACGGTAAGTATCTGATCTACTTCATATGCAAGTGTCTGATCAAGTACATGGAGGTAAAAAACATCGCCTTCTTTGACCAGATTCAGGTCAGTGAATAATTTGGCACTTGGAAGTCCTCTGTGTGCTGACAGAATACAGTGAGTGTTTTCGCCTCCAACAGGAAGACTGCTGCCGAAGAGATGTCCTGCTCCCTTTTGCAGGGATTCTTCTGTTGTATAATGATAGATGGGGATTGTCTCGCCTATAACGGGGATCTCGACATAACCCATCATTCCGTCTCCGTTAAGATTCAGGAGTGACTCGTATTCTGGATCTGTCTGTCCGTCTCTTACGGAAAAAGCATCCGGTACACTTTCCTGTTTTATCTGTTCGTTGTATTTCTGTGCTGCCTCCCACATACTGTTCAGTGTATCTGAATTGTCCTCGGAAACAACACTGCTGCTGTATTTGCTGATCAGAAGTCTGTCTCTGTGTTTATTCCAGGCATCGCTGACCATCGGATACAGCAGTATGGACAGACCTATCAGAAACAGTAATACCAGTCCAATATATTTCCTTTTATTCTTTCTCATAGGGTTCTCCATACTGTTGTATTATTACCGTTTCCGGCCTCCGAAGAGGCCGGCCGGTAAATTGATTATTTATTATGGGGGAATGTTGTTACTGTAACTTATTATTCTTCAGAAGATTTTTTGCGGCTGATGATGAATGCACCTGCTGCGCAAGCCATAAGTACAACACCTGCGATTGTGAAGATGTATGTACCCATACCACCTGTAGAAGGAAGCTGACCTACTTTGGTGTTCTGGATTTCTACACGTTTATTAATGGTTGTAACTTCTTTTGTATAATCACCTATATCAGTTGTTTTTACTATATTTCCATCTTTATCCAGTTCGTCTATAGTGATTTTATAAGATTTAAGTACTTTTTTACCTGTTTCTGCTGCATCACTTTCATATGTAGGTGTAATAGTAATTCTGTATACCGTTGTATTCAGTGTATAAGATGCAGGTGCTTCTGTTTCTGTTAAATAATAAGTTCCTGCTGCAAGGCCTTTGAAAATAATCAGACCATCGCCTCTTGTTGCATCGCCTTTTGTTGTAACATCAGTTTTAATTGGGTTTCTTACTGTCTTGGTTGTTTTGTCATAATCTTTGTATAATGTAAATTTTGCGCCTGCTAATGGTTTTTCGCCAGTTTCATCAACTTTAAGGAACTGTCCGTTGATATCGAAAGTATATGTATTGGTTTTAGTCTCTTTATAAGTTGTAGAGCCATCCGGGTTATTTGTATAATCTACTTTAGCTTCATTCTTTGCAGGATTCCATGTTGTTGCAGCAGCTGTAACTGTTGCGGTATATGTTACTGTTACTGTTCTCTCTGCATCTGTCAGATCTGCAAGACCTTTAATATAAGCTGATTTAAATATGATATTAAATCCTGTTTCTGTTTTTTCAAAACTATATTTGTCTGTTCCAGAAATTTCAGTTTCTGCCAGTTTTACTACAGGAGTGCCTTTGAGTTCCAGATTTGTTAATGTATCTGTGATTTTATAAGTTACATCTGTTGTATATTGTGAGCTGTAAGAAGGAATCACGCCTGTGATTGTAAAGTTTACATCTTCACCATGTGCTGCTGTATCTTTATTTGCGACTTTGTCGATTGTGATGTCAGTTTCTTTTGCGTATGCTACTCCACCAACAAGATCCCATTTTTTATCACTAGCATTAAGAAGTCCACCTGTTACAGTTCCATCCTCAGTTGCATAATAAACACTGACTATCATCGGGTTGTAAACTTTTGTTCCACCGCTAACCAGTAATAACCATGTACCTACAGTTAATTCTTTATTATCTTCAACTTTAAATGTCTCATCAGCCGCAATATTGTTTTTATTAATATAACTAACAATATCAGTTAAATCAGTCTGACTGATATTCAATATATCTGTTCCATCCTTTTCTACAAATAACGGAGCATCTTTTTTACCTGACTTTTTTGCTAAATCAGTCCAGTCAAATCCTATGAATCCATTTCCAGGTTTGTAAACACCATCAACGACCTGATATGCCTTGATAGTTACTCCTGCCTCAAGGCCATTAATTGTTACCTGTGCCGAATCATCTTCGCTTGGTACATCACCAGTTGCTGCAAATACTGCTGTGCACATGGACAGTACCATAATTGCTGCCATTAATAATGCACTGATCTTTTTAAAATATTTTTTCATTATATTGTCCTCCTGACATTTTCTTTTTTGTTTCTCCTTCCGGCAGTCTTAAGTTGTTTCTTAAGACTGCCCTTCAATCAATGGGTGCTTCTGCAGGCTTCGTCCTCCTTTCGTTTATTTTTTATAAACAACAGGAGTGCAGCTGTCAAAATAGCCACGCCACTGATTGTAAACCCGTAAGTTCCTGATCCGCCGGAGCTTGGAAGGCTGTAAACCTTGGTATTTTCAATAGGAAATTCTCCGGTGTCATTTGCTGTTACATTTTTTCCATTAAATGTAATATTAATATCTTTATTATCTTTTACTTCTATCATCCAGTCTTTTGCTGCCAGTGTATATGTTGTTGGAGCTTTTGTCTCTCTTAAAATATACTTTCCTGGCGTAAGACCTGTGACAGTTGCCTGCCCGTTTGCATCTGTAGTGATATTTTCTTTTACCATACCACCCGGCTGGTCATCTCCGTCATTCTTGTAAAGAGTAAATACTGCATTCTGTAATTTAACATTGTGATTATTTGTGTCAACCTTCAGCAGTTTCAGATCAGCAGTAATTAATTCATTTGTTACTGTTACAAGAGCGTTTTTATTTAATTCAATTGTTCCTGAAATTCCCTCTGTATTGTTAGATATTAACGTTGCATTTTCCAGTGTATATTCAGGTGTTGTAACATATTTACTTGCATCAATGCCCGTTTCCTGAACCAGGAATTCCGTACCTGACAGGATCTGTGTAATGGAAGCAGTATAACCTGCAGGAACACCGGAAATAATTCCTTCTGCTGAAGTCTGTCCGCATGGTCCTTCACTTGTTTTTACTAATTTGCCAGAATTATTATAGCAATAATAATTATCATTTGAATCCTGTAAGTAATATGGTCCGACATAAGGTATCAGATTTCCATTTGCATCATTTAACATAACCTTGAAATTAAAGGTATCTGTTACTTCAACATTATTTTTGATTTTCTTTGTAATTCTCAGTTCACGTTGATTCGCTACCGAACAGTTATTTGTGAATAGGATATATGGTCTGTCGGAAACAGAAGCAGCTCCTGATGTTATGTTCCCATCCTGATTTGTAACTGTTGTACCATTAATAGTAACCTTATCATATTCTGCGGACTTTACTCCAATTTCCTCAACCTTGTACTTACGATTTTCCTGTAGTCCGGAGAAAACTGCCTTCTGTCCTGGCTTCAGTTTGAAGGTTCCATTATCTGAGAAAGTTAATGTACCTCCGTCACTTCCGTCCGCATTTACCAACTTTGCATTTGATGTTATAATATCGTAGCTATTCTCATAATATGTTTCATTGTTTGTTTCTGAATCCGTATTTTGAATTCTCTGTGCAGTTAATCTGAACTCAAATTCAACATTTGCATATTTTTCTTTGTCTGTATTGCTCAGCTGCTTCTCCACTGTGACTGATTTTGACGGGATTGTCGGCAGATTAAACTTTACTTTAAGATTAGATGCACCAGCTCCTCGTTCCATATAGAACATTGTCATTGTATGTGCCGTATAATCGTCAAAAATATTTCCGTTCCAACTGACTGAATTTCCTTTATTAGCCTTTTGAAACTGTTTTTTCAAAGTAGTGCTGAGATTTGCTACATTTTGGCCAAGATTTTCCACCCACACTTCACCGGTTGAAAAATCTATATAACCGCTTCGTGCATCGTGGCAGCCACCCATATCCAGCACGAGAACACCATCAATATATACCCACAGGTCATCATCACCTGTAAATTCATATCTCATAGCCTGTCCATTATTTATTCCATTTTTAGCCTGTACAAATTTTGTATCAAGCTGCATTGCAAAATAATAGTCTGGATTCTGATCCGGATAATACAATTTTTCATCATAGCGTGAATATGTTGATGCTAACTTATTTCCACTACTATCATAAAGATTTTTATTTTTACTCTCTACTTTTTTTTCAAATGTATTATATGGGAGGAAATTTCCTCTGTTATAATAAAATTCATCTTTTTTATCTTTTTCCGGAGTTGTTAATTCTGTAAAAACTTTGAAATTTCTATTTTCCTGTAGTGAAGCTCCCGTCTCTCCTGAATTATAATAGAAATATCCCTCTGAGTTATATACATCTTCCAGGAAAAGATGATTCACTGATGATGCATTTTTATAAAGATCTGCAAAATTAGCTCCATTCTTAAATGTAGGATATCCATTTCTTCCCAGTGTGTTACTCAGTATTCCCTGCTTTACATTACGTCCAGCTACACTAGCACTCCATGTATTTCCACTGAACTGCTGGCTTGAGTAATTAACCATTTTCATGGTTACACCTTTGTCTGTTGAATCAATAGTATTCACAGTATGAAGTTTATTGTTATCAGCTGCATATTCTGCTATCTCTTCATTTAACCATGCTACTGTAAATGTAGAAAAGCTGTCTGTTTCAAATTCAGCTTTCTGAACTTCTCCATTTTCATTAGTTTCAATGTTAGCAACTCCGTTCTGAGTCATATCTACGACTTTCTGAACCTGACCATCTGCATCTTCTACAAGATGCATTACAGCAATCTTGGAAGTTGTTGTTGTCTCAGTACCATCTGTTGTTTTTTCAGCAATACTTCCATCTGAAATTTCCTGCTCGTCATTTTCCTCAGCATTGATTTCATTAACTTCTTCCACCTGCTCTGCATTCTGTACTGACTCAGGTGCGGTTGCCTGCAGGTAGGAGATTGAAACTTTTACGGTTCCGTCTGCGGGTTCGATTTTCTCTCCGTCGCTGTTCTGGAAATAAATGTCATAAGCAAGGAATCCGGCAATTTCATAACCATCATTCTGTGCTTTTTCATTTAATCTTGTTTCTGTGTCGGAATACTGATCTGTTCCTTTTTCGATGGTATTTACCATCAGCTCTGCATCTTCCGGGATAACTCCGGCTTCTGTAGTTGCTGTTATTTCCACAAGGTCATTGATTTTCTTTGTGAATGTTAATGTACCAGCTTCTTCTACTTCAACTTCTTCGCTGCCTGTTTCCTTTGTCGTTAATTCTTCTTCCTCTTCTGTCGGTTCTTCTATGATCTCTTCTTCCTGATTTTCTCCAACAACTGCTGCCATATCACTTCTTACGTAAACAATTGTTCCGTCATATGTAACCTTGTACCAGTTACTTCCGTCTTCTGCTGTAACTGTTTCCAGAAGCGGGAGCTGTGTTCCTGTGTTTGCTGTTGCAATCACTTCGGCTTCTGTTGAAGGTGCTGTCCGAAGATTTACTTCGTCAGCTGTGATCTCGATTGTTCCGATCGGAGCCTGTTCCGGTATCTGCTCTGTATTCTGATCCGGTGTTTCGTCCGGCTGTGATTCCTGATTCTGATTTTCTCCGTTATTATCTTCTGCCTGAGCTGTTTCTTTGCTGTTCCATGCAAAAGCTACTGTCGCTGTATCTGCTGACTGAAATTCTGCTTTCTGGAGCTGTCTGCTTTCATTCATTTCAAATGCAAGTTTGTGATCTTCTGCATTCAGCTCAATGAATTCCATTTCAGATGTTTCAGTATTCTTACGGATCTTTACTGCTGTAACTGTTGTGTTTTCCGGATCTGCAAGTTCCGGTGAAACAGGTTCTGTATACTGGAAACTGTACTGAACTGTTCTGTTTGGTTCTACAGGATTTCCTTCACTGTCTGTAAAGGATACATTATAAGTAAGAAATCCGTCCAACTTCGTTTCTTTGTTCTGTGCCAGCGATGTGAGTACATTTTCTACTGCTGTATACTGTTCTGTTTCTTTTTCTACAGGAGTTACATTCAGTTCTGCTCCCTCAGGTAATGTACCGGCTTCTGCTTCTGCTTTGACCTCAACAGTGTCGTTATTGATAAGCTTCGTATAAGTCACTGTTTCCGGCTGAACTGTTTCTTCGTCATCACCCGCAGAAAAATCAGCAGCTTCTTCTGCTGCCTCAAGGTTTTCTTCCTGAACTGTTTCTGCCGGTGTGTCGGTGAAATCATCTTCAAAGTCTACATTAACTTCTGAACTGTCCTGCGATATTTCCTGTGGATATTCTTCTGTACTGCCAGTCTCTGCTGCATTTTCAACAGTATCAACGTTCTCTGTATCCAGCGATATTTCATCGTCAAAAGAATTCGCCCTTGATAAGCCTGTATCAAGAATAACTGTTGAACATACCAGAAGGATCACACACATAAGGCTTATTGCCCTGTACTGCCAACTGTGTTTCCGGCCTCCTGCTCCTTTTTTTACTTTTCTGTTTTTTTCTTTTTTCATATATACATCTCCCGCTTTCTTATAAGAGATTTTTTTCATTTAAATTTGATAAGTTTATTATATCAACCAAACTGTTTCGTAAACTCTTTCGTGACCTCTGTTTTAGATAAATTTAGTAAAATTTTTCTCAGTTCTCGCACTGTTATCAATAATTTTCATCAATTCCAATTCACTGTAAAAATTTTCCCTTTTTCCAGTGTCCACGTAATATACACTTCCCTGCCATGTTGCCTTCTGTCTGAACCTGACATAAACTACAAGTGTATCTTTTTTTCCTCTGTTTTTGAGAATTTTTTCTCTTTCATCTATTTCCGGAAGTTCTGTTTTACATTTTGAACATTTATTGTTTTCATCATTTTTACTATAGGATCTAAGTTTGACAGAATGCTGAGGATAATTAATTCCGTTCATCAGTTCTCCCATCAATCTAAACATCTCATGTACATTTCTGAATTCAATTGCCTCTTCCTTATAAAAGCAGTACATTCTTCCCTGTTTTTCATTTCCGTCTGCACTGTCAATACAGATATTAATCAGATTAGGAGCAGAAATATTAATTGTCTCCTGCATTATTTTTCCTCCATATTCAATGCGCTGTCTATCAGTTTTATCAGTTCCAGTGCGCTGCGAAACTGCTTTTTTCTATTTTCTTCTGCCCAGGTTACTTCTCCCTGCCATGTTGCATTCTCGCAATGTTTTACATGTACTACAAATGTCCCTGTCTGCTTTTTTTCTTTTTTATTATTTTCCAAGTCTGTCCCCCCAATTCAGCCTTCTCATCTATCTCTGTGTTGCTTATAATTCTTTCATAATATGTTATAAATTATAGCATTTACACTCTTTCTTTATCTCTTTCTTTATCTCTTTCTTCTGCGGTTTTCTGACAAAAAGGATTATTTTTTCAATATTACTTAATCCTTAAAAATAAAAAAGCACGCCGTGCTCCTTATTTAAAGAATACACGACATGCTTTCTATATTTATTTATTCAGTTGTTTCGCTCCATGCTACTCTGTTGTCCACAAAATTCTTTATTTCTCTTTCTTTATTTTCGTCACATACTTCTCCGACAGATGCAACGTAATAATTAATCTGAACATTTTTTCTGGAGCCAATTCTCTTTTTGAATCCTCTGTCAATTCTTTTCGAAACCAGCTGACAGTTTTCCTGGTTAATTCCAATCAGCATGATCAGATACTGACGCACATTATATCTTGTATAAAAATCTCCTTTACGTGCAGAATTCTGAATCGTTTCCCTGAGTGTATCTGACATTGACCGTTCTTCTTCTGATGTTGGAATCTGATCCTCAAAATCCAGTGTACACAACATCAGAAAAACAGAAATACCTGTTCTTTCCATCATTCGGCCGAACACATGATACACATCTACAAAACTTGGGAATGCACAGAAGTAAGCTCCCTGAACTGCCTCTTTTTCCTTCAGGCGGTACTTGATATCTTCAATTGCACCTGCTGCCTGAGAAGTTCTTTCACCCATAAGTTTGAATCTTTCCAGCATTTTTTCTGATGGAGATATTCCCATTTCATCAAACAGAAGTTTAGCTGTTCTTTTATATACTTCCATTCCTTCTTTGTATCTTGCCATGCCTATAAGACTGTCGATTTCCCATATCTGCCAGTCATCGAACGGATAAATATCTGCTGCTCGATGTGCAACCTGATGCAGTTCTTCATATTTTTCTTCTGCTTTCAGCCAGTGGCAAAGTTCTTCCACACACATGAAATACATATCTCTGCATCTGACATTTTCGACTGTTACCCAGTCTTCGCCTATCATGTTCGGAAGGAATTCGCCCCTGTATATTTTCCAGGCATTCAGCCAAATATTATTTCTTTCCTGCTCTCTGTTTTCTTTCTGACCAGCTTCTATTTTCTCTTTAAATTCACAAACATCCACACATACTTTTATTTCTGGATCCCACTGGCACATTCCTGCGCTGATATTTATGTAATTGCTTTCCGGAAGTCCTATTGCTTTCAACTGTTTTCTCAGACGAAAAAGCGTATTATTAAGGCTTCCGTTTTTGTTTTCCACTTCTGTTCTTCCATAAAGCTCTTCTATCAGTGCAGCCTTTGAAATGCCACTGCCTTTTGTGTGAAGAAGTATCAGCTGCAAAAGCTGTGTTGTTTTTGAATAGATATTTCTGTCCAGTACCAGTTCTTTACCTTTATATTCCAGAGTAAATCCTCCAAGCATTCTTACTTTCAGTATGTCATGATCCATCATTTCATCCTCACTCTCAGTCTACTTTATAAATTCTTTACTCTATCAGTCTCATATTATATGCCTTATATTTATCATACCCTGTCCTCATTTAAAATACTTCACGCATAAATAGTTAAATTAGCGTCATTCTTCGTCGTTTTTTACATATATATTTTTTTATCTTATATATTATAAAGGACAGTTTTTCGAATTCCTCTCACTTAAAATAAATGCCAGTCTGATTTTATTCAGGCCGGCACTTAAGATGTATTTCTATTCTTTTATTAAATACTGATAAATTTCTCTTTTGGACATACCGCGGTCCTTTGCCACCTGTTTCATCGCATCTTTGCGGGTAAATCCCTGTTTTTCATATATCTCCATGTGCTCTTCTATTGAAATTGTCTCCCAGGATGCTACAGCTTCTTCTTTCAGTTCCTGACGACTTTTTCCTTCTATTACAAGCACACACTCTCCAAGCGGTTTTTCTGACTCATATTTCTCTATAAGTTCGTCAAAAGTTGTATGAAAAGCTGTTTCATGTTTTTTGGTAAGTTCTCTGCACAGAGTCAGCCGTCTGTTTCCCAGCGTTTCTCTTAATTCTTTCAGTGTTCTTACCAGTTTATGTGGTGCTTCATAAATAATGATCGTCCTTGTTTCATTTATGAGTTCATTTAATATTTCTTTTCGTTCTTTCTTTTCCATCGGCAAAAAAGCTTCAAATGCAAACCTTCTTGTAGGAAGTCCTGACAGTGTCAGTGCTGTAATGCAGGCAGCAGGACCGGGAAGCGATGTTACCTCAATTCCTGCTTCATAACACATCGCAGCAAGTTCCTCTCCCGGATCAGATATCCCGGGTGTTCCCGCATCTGTGATCAGTGCTATGTCCATTCCCTCCTGCATTTTTGCTATAAGTGTATATGCCTTTTCGATTTTGTTGTACTCATGATAACTTGTCATGGGTGTTTTTATCTCAAAATGATTCAGTAGCTTAATGCTGTTTCGCGTATCTTCTGCAGCAATAAGATCTACTTCTTTCAATATGCGGAGAACCCGGAGTGTGATATCTTCCAGATTTCCGATTGGTGTTGCACACAGATATAATTTTCCACTCATATTTCCGTAAGTTCTCCTTTTTTGTTTTTATACCATACCATATATTTTAAGAATATTTTCTGTATAAACACCGGGGCTCTCATATACGATCAGAGGTTTTTCCACTGTTATTCTGGAATTACCTCCCTTCATTGCTTCTATCAGAACCATATTCGGTTCTCTGTCTATGTAGGGATAGACCAGCTGCATTCTTTTGGGTTCCAGTTTGTATCTGGTCAGAACCTGAAATATTTCAGCAAGCCTGAACGGCCTGTGAACCATATAAAAACGTCCTCTGTCCTTCAATACTCGTGAAGCCTGGCTTGCAACATCTTCCAGTGTACACAGAATCTCATGTCTTGCAATAGCTTTCGGCATATATGGGTTCTGCAGTCCGTGTTCTCCTATCATATAAGGAGGATTGCTTGTAACTACATTAAAAGAAGCTGCTCCAAAAATATCAGCAGCCTCTTTGATATCTCCACATACAATGTCAATATCTGATTCCAGTTTATTATATCTGATGGTCCGTCCGGCCATTTCCGCACATTCTTCCTGGATTTCGAGACCTGTAAAATGTTTTCCTCTGGTTTTGGATTTAAGAAGTACAGGTATGATCCCTGTTCCTGTTCCCATGTCCAGAACATTTTCATCTTTTTTGATTCTGGCAAATCCGGATAAAAGTACCGCATCCATTCCGAAGCAGAATTTTTCAGGATTCTGGATTACATAAAAACCATTCTGCAGATCATCTACCCGCTCACCCGGTCTTATCAGATCACTCTGATTTCTTTTTTCCATGAGGTTTGGAAACTCCTTCTTTGTCTTCCAGGTCTTCAAGTTCTTTCATTTCTTTTTCGGATACTTTGACCTTTTTCTTTCTTGGTCTGAATTTCAGTTCTTCTACCGGATATTCCTGAATTTCCTTCTCATCATTGACTTCAACTACAACTTTTACTCTCTGTCTCAGAACATTTACACTGTGTACAACTCCCTGCAGTCCATCCGGCAGTGTTACAATATCTCCTGTTCCCGGCAGTTTTTTGTTCAGTTCTTCGTAAGTTTCCTGCTCATTTTTCAGGCAGCACATCAGCCTTCCGCATACGCCGGAAATCTTTGTCTGGTTAAGTGACAGATTCTGTTCTTTTGCCATTTTGATAGATACCGGTGCAAATTCTGAAAGATATGTGTGACAGCAGAGACATCTTCCGCAGATTCCAATACCTCCCAGAATCTTTGTCTCATCTCTTACCCCTATCTGACGGAGTTCAATCCTTGTCTTGAAGATTGCTGCAAGATCTTTTACCAGATGACGGAAGTCGATTCTTCCGTCCGCTGTAAAATAAAACAGTACTTTATTGTTATCAAATGTATATTCTGCATCAATCAGTTTCATTTCCAGTCCGTGTTCACGAATTTTCTTCTGGCAGATTTTAAATGCTTCTTTTTCTTTGATTCTGTTCTGCTGTTCTCTCTCTTCGTCTGCTTCTGTAGCTACTCTCAGAACTTCTTTCAGCGGATGCACCACTTCATCCTCGGCAACTTCCTTCGGGTCCATAACAACTTTTCCGAATTCCACTCCACGGGCCGTTTCCACGATTACATGGTCACCGGTTTTCATTCTGTAATTTTTAGGATTAAAATAATATATCTTTCCGACATTCCGGAATCTGATACCTACTACTTTTGTCATTCTATCTCTCCCTGATGGTCAGGAACAGAAGCTCAAGTGCAAGTTCAAAGTTTACATTTGCACGAAGTCTTACCTTAGTCTTCTCCAATGCCTCCAGAATTTTTTCCAGATTTTCATATGAACGCTGGCTTGCCTGTTCCTTTATATAATTGATTTCCTGTTTAAATACCAGGTTGTCTACTTCGCATGTTGCCTTAAACATCAGAACATCTCTGAACCAGAACTGAAAAATATCCAGATAATCACTTATATTCTGCTTCTCATCTGCGAGTTTCTTAATTTCGTCAGAAAGCTCATATGTTTCCATAGTATTTACATATTTCAGTATCTTCAGTGCATTCTGTGTCATAACAGCAAATTCTTCGGAGGTTGCAGCCTCTTTTGCCTTGCCTATGCTTCCCTGTGCAAAAGATGCATCAATCTCTGCCTGATAATCCGGAATATGAAGACGTTCCATAAGATATTTCTTTACCAGACTGTCATCAACAACTTTAAGGTCAAGCCTTACACATCTTGACTGAATTGTTGGCAGCAATGCATCTACATTGCTTGTAAGCAACATGATAACTGCATATTCAGGCGGCTCTTCTATCGTTTTCAGAAGTGCATTCTGTGCCTGTACTGTCATCATCTCTGCATCTGGAATGATGTAAATCTTATGTTCGCTGTAATATGGTTTAATTGCTACATCATGAATTACCTGTTCTCTTATTTCATCAATAGAAATAGTACCTGGCTTCTCATGAGTCACAAAGATAATATCCGGATGATTTTTACCCATAGCTTTTTTGCAGGATTCACATTTCTGACATGGTTCTGTTCCGCCTGCTTCACACTGAAGTGCCATAGCATATGTGCCGGCAAGAAGCTTCTTCCCTGATCCCGGACGCCCTGTAAAAATATAGGAATGTGAAATTTTTCCTGTTTGCATAGCGTTTTGCAGATGTTTTACTATCTCTTCATGCCCAATTATATTATTGAAACTAACCATTCAGAATCACCTCTCTTGTTTCTAGCTACTGATTCAGTACGAATCTTTGTTCGCTGTGTTCTCATTATACCATACTTTAATTGTCAATAAAAACTATTTTTCTCTAAGATACAGAATTTACATAATTTATAATATGTTTGACACAAATATCAAGATCATCATTTTCGAAACGTACAGTGATTCCTGCATCTTTTATTTTGTCTTCTGAAAAATCTTCCTGATCTGCCAGAAATCTCCGGCACAGTTCCGCATATTTCGGATTATCCTGTTCTTTTTCACGGTTCAGGGCACGTTCCAGTCTTTTGCCGTCTTCTACCTGAATATAAACCGGCACCACTTCATTTTCTCCAAAATATTCTTTCATTTTGCGATACGATTCCAGCGTGCCTATTGCCAGATACCGGTCTTTGCCTGGTGTAATCTGACCGTCATCTGCTGTAAAATATGTCCATATTCCATATATGGTATCGTATGACCTGGATTCTATAAGTTTACCTTTTTCCCTGAATTCTTTCAGTTTCTTATCGTCTGCAAAATAATACTGTACTCCATCCTCCTCGCCATCTCTGCGAGGTCTCGTGGTATATAAGATAAGTTTTTTAAAATTCAGATTCTTATCTCCTGCAAGCCTGGAATAAATTCTGTCTTTTCCTGAGGCACTTTTTCCCATGATATAAAAAATTTTTCCCATCTTTCTGTCTTCCCCTGATTATCATAAATTCTGGATATCCGGTTTATCCTGAAGATTTTCCTGCCTTACTACTTTTATTTTGCTTCCTGTATAATCCTCCAGTCCCTGAAGCTCCAGACCTTTTTCTTTGTATATTTTTAATTTTTTTACAATCTGTCCTGTTATCTGCTCACCGGGAACGATAAGCGGTATTCCCGGTGGATAAAGATAAACAAATTCTGCTGAAATTTTCCCGACACATTCCTCCAGCAGTCTTGATTCACAAGGCATCTCCATGGCATCTGCTATAAGCATTGCCTGATTCATTACCGGATAAACAGCTTTTTCGTCCTGTTCCTCCCATTTCTTCTTTTTTTCTCTTAAGGCCTCTTCTCTGTCGATATCCTCGATAGCTTCACAGAGTCTCTCAAATCCTTCTTCTCTGTCTCCGACTGCCGCTATTGCCAGCGCATAGTATTCAGATTCCATTTCCATCTGAATATGATATTTTTCAAGAAGCATATGATATAATTCCGAACCTGTAATCGATGCATACTTCGTAGAAAATACAAGTTTTGAACGATCATAATCAAAAACTGCTGTTTCTCCCTTCTCAGGATTTACAAGTCTTATATATCGGCATGAGGAAATCCTTTTACGAGTTTTTTCAAGAATTCCTGTGAAATTTCTGAACATCTGCCGGCCTTCTGTCTGCATCTTTTCCATACATGCATCCATACTTGCCATCAGAACATACGAAGGGCTGCTGCTCTGATAAATTCCCATAAAACGCCGGATCAGATTACTGTCTACCCTTTCGCTGCAGTTATGGAGGACTGCTGTCTGTGTCATAGACGGAAGTGTCTTGTGAAGACTCTGAATCACAAGGTCTGCTCCCAGTTCTACAGCAGATACAGGAAAATAGCTGGAAAAATGAAAATGTGCTCCATGTGCCTCATCCACAATCAGCGGTATGCCGTGTTCATGAACAATTTCTGCTATTCTCTTCACATCAGATACAACTCCGTCATAACTTGGAGAGGTGATAAGAACTGCACTGCACTCCGGATATTCTGCAAGAAGTCTTTCCACCTTATTCGGCGAAATTCCGCCGTTTATCCACCATTTTTCATCTACCTGTGGATAAATATAAGAGGGCACCAGATTTCTCAGATATATGGCATGATAAACTGCTTTATGACAGTTTCTGGCCACGAGAATTCTGCCTCCTCTCGGGACCGCAGCAGACACAGCTGAAAGAAGTGCTGCTGTACTTCCGTTTACACTGTAAAAACTTTCTTTTGTTCCGTATATTTTTGATACGGTTTCCTGAGCCTCCTTCAGAATGCCTTCCGGATGATGAAGATTATCAAAACCTTCTATTTCTGTAATGTCTGTTTCTATTGGAAAATTCCCGTTTACAGCGGCTTTGTTTCGCTTATGCCCGGGCATATGAAAAGGATAATAATCACTTTTGCTGTAGTTCTCTAATGCTTTATATAATCTCTCCATATTTTTATCTCTCCATGTTTTACACTTTGAATCGGTATCCAACTCCCCAGATAGTTTCGATGTATTGCGGTTTTGCTGTATTAAATTCGATTTTTTCACGGATTTTCTTGATGTGTACAGTTACTGTGGCGATATCTCCCACTGACTCCATATCCCAGATCTGTCGGAACAGTTCTGCTTTTGTAAATACCCTGTTCGGATTTTCTGCAAGAAAAGTCAGCAGGTCAAATTCTTTTGTTGTAAAACTTTTTTCTTCTCCATTTATCCATACACGACGTGCTGTTTTGTCGATCTTTATTCCACGGATTTCTATGATATCATTTTTTACTGTTCCTGAACCTACAAGTCTGTTATATCTTTCCATATGGGCTTTCACCCTTGCCACAAGCTCACTCGGACTGAACGGCTTCGTCATATAATCATCTGCTCCGAGTCCCAGTCCACGAATCTTATCAATATCATCTTTTTTGGCCGATACCATGATGATCGGCAGGTTTTTTTCCTGACGTACCTGTCTGCAGATGTCAAAACCGTCAACTCCCGGAAGCATCAGATCGAGAATCAGCAGATCAAACTCCTCTTCCATTGCTCTCTTAAGGCCAATATCTCCTCTGTTCGCAATCTCCACCTCAAATCCTGCCAGTTCAAGATAATCTCTCTCAAGATCTGCAATTGCTTCTTCATCTTCTATAATCAGTATTCTGCTCATTTTATCGGTACCTCCTGATATTTTCTCAAAACAAAGTACATGATCGTGCCAATTCCTTCACGACTTGTGGCCCATACCTTACCCCCATGATCTTCAAGTATCTTTCTCACGATGGACAGACCAATTCCACTTCCGCCTTTTGAAGAATTCCTGGACACATCTGTTCTGTAAAAACGGTCAAATATATATGTAATATCCTTAGCTGCAATTCCCTTGCCATTGTCTTCTATCTCAATCTGGACAAAATCTCCGACATCTTTGACTCTGATCTGTATAACACCCTTTGGTTTGTCCATATATTTGATAGCATTGCTTATAATATTATGAATGACACGACGAATCTGCTCTCCATCCGCAATTACAAGAACATCTTTTTCAACGTAATTCGCATAATAAAGCTGTATTCCTCTGGTTTCCAGTTCAAGTCCTATTTCCTCTGCACAGTCCGAAAAATAATCCTCTACATTCAGCTTACTGAATGTATACGGAATTCGATTTGTATCAATCTTGGAATAAAAGGTAAGTTCATTAATAAGATGATCCATTTCGTTTGTTTTATTATATATAGTTCGGACATAACGATTCATTTTTTCGGGTGTATCGGCAACTCCATCCATAATTCCCTCTACATAACCTTTAACTGCAGTGATAGGAGTCTTAAGATCATGAGAAATATTGCTTATCAGTTCTTTATTTTCCTTGTCCATAAGAACTTTTTCTTCCGCCGACTCCTTCAGTCTGCGGCGCATTTCCTCAAAATCACGGCACAGTTCTGCAAATTCATCTGTTCCCTCCGCTTCCATCACAAAGTCCAGATTACCTTCTTTAATGTTCTGTGTCGCCCGTCGGAGTTTTACCAGGGGTGTTGCCACACTTCGATAGATCCACAACCCCACAGAAACGCTGGTAAAAATCAGTATGATCAGTGTCGTAAAAAAAAGATCCTTGGTCATGATCTGTATTCCTGACTGCGTTCCGTCTGTTTCTGCGATAGTTATATCGTAAGTTGTTTCCTGTGCAGTCTGAGATTTCTGTGAACTTCTTACCTGTGTTTCCCTGTATCCATATAATGCTGCAGACAACAGAAGCATAGGCACCAGAATTACCATCAGAAATCCCACAAATATCCTTGTACGTAATTTCATTGAAATTCCCTCATTTCCTGGTAATGAATTTCGGCATACAAAAATAAACGCACATATCCCGAAACTCAGTTCGTTATATATGCGTTCATTATATCATATCATAATATTCTTATCTCTAAATTTTCTATAAAATGATGTCTCACTCAATCATGTTAATCAGAGATATTTCTTAAGATTTTCTACTTTGTCCAGTTTTTCCCACGGAAGGTCTACATCTGTACGTCCAAAATGTCCATATGCGGAAGTCTGTTTGTAGATTGGTCTTCTTAAGTCAAGCATACGAATGATTCCGGCCGGACGAAGATCAAAGTTTTCACGAATGATATCAACAAGTTTTGTATCGGAAAGTTTACCTGTTCCAAATGTGTCAACGCGAATAGATGTTGGTTTTGCAACTCCAATTGCATAGGAAAGCTGAATTTCACATTTGTCAGCCAGTCCTGCTGCTACGATGTTCTTTGCAACATAACGTGCTGCATAAGCTGCGGAACGGTCAACCTTTGTACAATCTTTTCCGGAAAAAGCTCCGCCACCGTGACGGCCTGCTCCACCGTAAGTATCAACAATGATCTTACGTCCTGTAAGTCCACTGTCACCATGAGGTCCACCGATTACAAAACGTCCTGTAGGGTTGATGAAATATTTAGTATCATCATCTACCATATCTGCCGGAATAATTGCATCAAATACATATTTCTTAATATCTTCATGGATCTGTTCCTGTGTTACTTCAGGATCGTGCTGTGTTGAGCATACAACCGCATCAAGACGGATCGGTTTTCCTTCTTCATTGTATTCAACAGTTACCTGTGTTTTTCCATCTGGTCTTAAATATGGCAGAGTTCCGTCTTTACGTACTTTTGTCAGCTGACGTGCAAGTTTATGTGCCATATTGATTGCATATGGCATATATTCTTCTGTTTCATTTGAAGCATAACCAAACATCATACCCTGGTCTCCGGCACCGATTGCATCGATTTCATCTTCGCCCATTTTTGCTTCCAGAGCCTTATCTACACCAAGTGCGATATCAGCAGACTGTTCGTCAATTGCAGTGATAACTGCGCATGTATCTGCATCAAATCCGTATTTACCACGTGTATAACCGATTTCTCTTACTGTATCTCTTACGATTTTCTGAATATCAACGTATGCACTTGTTGAAATTTCTCCCATTACAAGTACAAGACCTGTTGTTGTAGCTGTTTCGCATGCTACACGTCCCATTGGGTCTTTTTCCATGATCGCATCCAGAATAGCATCGGAAATAGCATCGCACATTTTATCCGGATGGCCTTCAGTTACTGATTCAGAAGTGAATAAAATTTTTTCTCTCTCCATTATTTAACCTCTTTCTGTAAAAACTTGTCAAATAGTCAATTACTGTTATACGAATTACTCCATTGCTTCGCAATTCTCGTAATTCTGCAATCATTCGGAATCCACAGATTTTTTCAAAATCGTTACTTCCTCATGATTTGAGTCTTCCAAGTTAAAATGTCTTGCCATGCAAGCATGCCCGACATTTCACCTTTGAATCCTTTGTATAACAAAAAAACAGCCCCAACAACAGGACTGTTTTGAATTTGAATTCAATCCTCTTATTGTTCGATCACTCGCTCAGGTTGGCACCTTCCTCTTACGGAGGGGTTGCCGTGGCTTCACAGATCCTTTGTATCTCCACCACTCTGAATAAAAGGCCGTTTATTTAATTATTGCAGAACATACATTATACTTATTTTTCTTAATTGTCAAGACT
Organism: Blautia sp. HCP28S3_G10; assembly: GCF_052065235.1. NCBI lineage: Bacteria > Bacillati > Bacillota > Clostridia > Lachnospirales > Lachnospiraceae > Blautia > Blautia sp. HCP28S3_G10. The sequence goes on from NZ_JBQHUL010000014.1 coordinate 28,246, forward strand.
TTATCATAACAATTTTTATCATCCTACACGAAGACGGAACTTCTGAATTTCTTTTTCACTGGAAACCTTCTCTATTTCTGCTCCGAGACTTCTCAGTTTCTCCTCGAAATTCTCATATCCTCTCTGGATGTAAACAATATCATCTACCACAGTAATTCCATCTGCTGCAAGACCAGCTATTACAAGTGCTGCTCCTGCACGGAGATCCGGTGCACTGACTCTTGCTCCTGTCAGTTTCTTAACACCATCAATGATCGCAGAATTACCTTCTACTTTAATGTTTGCTCCCATCCTCGAAAGTTCATCTGCATACTTGAAACGATTTTCAAATATACTTTCAGTAACAATACTTGTTCCCTCAGCCAGCGCCAGAGTAACTGCAATCTGCGGCTGCATATCTGTCGGGTATCCCGGATACGGAAGAGTCTTTACATGAGTACGGTGCAGTCTCTTTCCTGCACGGACACGTACTGCATCATCAAATTCTTCTACTTCACATCCGATTTCTTCAAGTTTCGCTGTAGTAGCTTCCAGATGTTTCGGAATAACATTCTTTACTGTTACATCTCCACCTGTTGCAGCTGCCGCAAACATAAATGTACCAGCTTCAATCTGGTCAGGAATAATAGAATATTCTGTACGGTGAAGTTTCTCAACACCTTTTATACGGATAACATCTGTTCCTGCACCTTTAATATTAGCGCCCATACTGTTCAGGAAATTGGCAACATCTACAACATGAGGTTCTCTGGCTGCATTTTCAATCGTAGTACGGCCTGAAGCCAGTGAAGCTGCCATCATAATATTAATAGTCGCACCTACAGAAACAACGTCAAGGAAAATATGACTTCCGTGAAGGTTTTCTGTTTCCGCAACAATTGCACCATGAAGAATATTTACAGATGCACCCAGTGCTCTGAATCCCTTCAGATGCTGGTCAATTGGACGGCTTCCAATGTTACAGCCTCCCGGAAGCGGTACTTCTGCATGTTTGTATTTACCAAGCAGTGCACCAAGAAGATAATAGGATGCACGAATCTTCTTTATATATTCATAGTCCACACTTATATCATTAATTGTAGAACCGTTGATTTTAACAGTAGTTCTGTTGATTCGCTCTACCTGAGCACCAATTCCGGCGATTGCTTCCAGTAATACATTGATATCTCTTACGTCTGGCAGATTTTCAATGAGGATTGTCTCATCTGTCATAATTGCTGCAGACAGAATTGCAAGAGCTGCGTTTTTAGCACCTCCGATTTCGACTTCTCCTACTAATGGATTACCACCTTTAATCACATACTGTTCCATAAAACACCTCTATAATTATTTTCACTCCACCTGCCGGAGCGAATGTCAGAAATTTGTACGTTCCTGTTCAAAATTTCAATATTGTATTATAGCATATATTTAACATTTGTAAAGAAAATTTAATCTGACGCCTTCCGCTCCCCGTTTTCAGTGTTACTGTTCACAGCAACTTTTCAGTTACTTTCTTTCTCTTTAAGTATCTCCAAAACTGCATACAAACTTGCTTCCAGATTTTTCCCCTCTTCATCTACCACAATGTCTGCATACTTTTCATATAATGGTGTTCTTTCTTCATACAGGTCTTTTAAAGTCTGTCCCTCTTTAAGCAGCACTCCTCTTCCCTTCAGATTACCGAGGCGCTTCGACAGAGACTCCAAAGACAGTTTCAGATATACAACAGTTCCGACAGATTTCAGATGTTTCATTGCATCTTCGCAATACACCACACTTCCTCCTGTCGCAATTACCGTATCATCCACATCAATAGCTGCATTTACACGATTTTCAATTTTCATGAATCCGGCATATCCTTCCTGCTCAATAATATCACTCAGCCGTCTTTTTTCCTGTTTCTGAATGAGCAGATCCGAATCAATGAACTGGTATCCGAGAATCTTCGCAAGGACTACTCCTATTGTACTTTTTCCAACTCCCGGCATTCCTATTAATGTTATATTATTCATAAATGGTTTTTCTCCATTATCAGATTTTGTATCGTTTTGTAAATTGCCTAACGTCAATTTTACCATAAAAGGGACTTTTCCGCAATCCCTCTTTGTTTATTCTCACTTTTTCTTAGCTTTACGCTTCTTTTTGACACTATAACCGAAAGTGCCTATTTTCTTGCCTGTTCCAAGGTATTCTCCGTGGGAATATACCAGCGGACCTGCCATATTAAGATCAAACCTGTTTTTTTCATCCATATATGCTTCATCTGCATGGACTGCAAGTACATCTGCCAGAAACATGTGATGTGAGCCAAGCTCTTTCACTTCTCTGACTCTGCACTCAATAGATACAGGTGATTCTTTTATCATCGGAGCCTTTACATGATCTGCCTTTTCCCTTGTAAGCCCTGTATCCTTAAATTTATCTGTATCTCTTCCTGAACGCACCCCGCAGTAATCCGTGGCAAAGGCAAGTTTTTCTGTAGTCAGATTGATAACAAATTCGCCGGTTTCTTTTATCATGTGATAAGAATATCTTTCCGGTCGTACAGAAATATATACCATCGGTGGATTGGTGCACACAGTTCCTGTCCACGCAACCGTTATAATATCATCTTCACCTTTACCATCTGTAACACTGACCATAACTGCCGGAAGAGGATAAAGCATATTTCCCGGTTTCCATGTCTGTTTCAAAACATTTACTCCTTTTCTGGTTGTCTCATGCATACTCTCCGCCCTGCATCTGCGCAGCTTCCATTAATGCCGGAATCAGCTGTTTCTTACGTGAAACCACACCTTTCAGATAGAATGTGCCATTTTCCGGCTCCATCTTAAAGGCGTTTTCTGCCATTTCCTGACTTCCATCGCCATAGAACAACAGTTCTGTAGATCTTTCCATAATGTCTGTGAGCATGAAATAAACTCTGCTGACTCCATGACGTCCGCATTCGCTTACCATGAACGGAATCAGCCTCTCTTTTATTACTTTCAGTTCATCTGCATCCATGGAACTGATCTGACCAACACCAAAGGAAATATCATCTTCTGCAATGAATTTCTTATAATCCTGATAAAAGATTTCTTCAGGAGATTTATCCTTGAGATTGCTTCCTGCTTTAAACATTTCCTTTGCAAATTCCTCAATAGATATATCTGCAATAAGAGCAAGTGCTCCCGCTGCCATTTTGTCCTGAAGTGTACATGTCGGTGAACGGAACATCAGTGTATCAGAAATAATTGCTGCACACAGAAGACCTGCAATTTTTTGCGGTATCTCAAGTTTCTGCTCTCCGTAAATCTGATACATGATTGTACCAGTACAGCCTACAGGCTGATTTCTGAAGCTGACCGGCTGTACAGTCTGAAGTGTTCCGAGTTTATGATGGTCAATAATCTCCATAATATCTGCCTTTTCGATATTATCTACTGCCTGATTCACTTCATTGTGGTCAACAAGTACAACCTTTTTCTTGTGCATATCAAGGAAATTACGTCTTGAAATCGTTCCTATGCATTTTCCTTTTTTATTTATGACAGGGAATGCACGATGACGGTGTTTGATCATTACCTCCTGAATATCATCTGTAAAATCCTCTGTGTTAAAGGTTACAAGATTCTCTGTTTTCATGATATACCTTACCGGTATACTCTGGTTGATCAGTCGGGCAATGGTAAAAGTATCATATGGTGATGAAATAATGACAATATCTTTTTCATGGGCAAGCTTCATTACTTTTTCGGTTACCTTGATTCCAAGTCCCACAATAATGCAGCTTACATTCTGTTCAATTGCCTGGAGATGATCTTCTTCTCTGTTTCCCATAATGATCATATCGTTTTCTTCGATATATTCTTTCATTTTATCAGGATTTGCAGTACCTACCATTACTTTTCCCTCGATAAAATATCCATGGGAATTACCTTCTACTACTTCTCCACCAATTGTCTCAGCAATTCTCTGATACTGGGTTCTTGCTCTGGACAGGAGATAACTGTCAGTTGTATCCATATAGGTTTTGGCAATATCACCGATTGTGATCAGTCCTTCAAGAGTTCCGTCTTTTTCTCTGATCGGGAGTGAAACAATGCTGTTTTCCTGCATAAGATCCCAGGCATTTTTCAATGACATGCTCTTGTTTGCCTCCGGACTGAAACGGATATCCATATCCTTGACCTGTGTTCCTATATTACTCAGGTATCCCGGCGGCTGTACGCCAAAACGATTCAGAACGTATTCTGTTTCTTCATTTATCTGACCTGCTCTTTTGGGAATGTACTGGCTTCCCTGGGTTGTCCTGTTTTTAATATCGCAGTATGCGATTGCAGAGCAGATAGAATCCGTATCCGGATTTTTATGTCCTATTACAAAAATTTTTTCATGATTACTCATTTTTTAACTATTCAACCTCTGTTTTTAATCTAATTTAATGTTTGCAAAAAGTGATCCAAGAGAAGTTGTTGCCTTCTCTCCTGCATCCGGAACTTCATATATCTCTTCTTCGATTTCTTTAGCCATCATGTCTGAGGCTTCTTTTATGCTGAGGCTGATCTTGCCTTCTTTGATCGCTGTAACTTTGACTTTTACTGTATCGCCCACAGCAAGCACCTCGGATGGTTTCTTAATTCTCTTTTCGCAGATCTGTGAAATATGAACCAGTCCGGAAAGGCCATTACCAAGATCAACAAAAGCTCCGTATGGCTGAAGGCTCTCGACTGTTCCCTCTGTCACAAGTCCGATTTCAAGGTTTGAAACTTTCTTTTTGCGCTCTTCTTCTGCTTTTTCTCTGAGGATTTCTTTCGCAGAAAGAATCAGTTTCTTGCTCTCTTTATCTACATCTATAACCTGTACCTGTATCGGTTTATTCAGGTATTCTTCTGTATCTTCCACATAGCCAAGTGCAAGTTTGGAAGCCGGGATAAAGCCACGCACACCTTCTACATATGCGATAACTCCCGCATTTGTAATTCCCTTTACTGTCACATCAAGAACTTCTCCTGATTCCTTCAGTTCTTTCAGTTTGTCCCATGCAAGCACATCAGATGCCTCAACTCTGGAAAGAAGGATATTTCCGTTTCCATCATCTTTTCTTACAACTGTTGCGGAAACCTCATCTCCAGGATGAACTTCTTCTTTCAGACTGAAACCAGGTTCTCTGCTGTAGTCTTCTGCCGGAATAACACCTTCCGCATAGTATTTAAGATCTACAATAACTTCTTTTTCATCTACACTGATAACAGTTCCTGTAAGAATATCGCCTTCTTCAATCATTTTCATGGATTCAGCCAGTTCTTTTTCGTAATCTTTCATGGATTCAGCCATAATTACACTCTCCTTTATGTCATACTCATATTATTCGTCGCATTCAGTATTTTCATTATAGCATAGAATTAAAAGGTGGGAAATAAAAAAAGCCCTTGTACTGATTTAAGGACTTTATAAACGAGGAGTGCCCCGGCAGTGGTTTACCGGGGCGATTATTATGAAAAAATTTATGTGTAATGAAGAACATTACAACGTCTGTTTGTGAAGTTCTCTCGAACTATTTTTATGATAACAATCAATTATGAACGAAGAATGAACAAACAGTAAACCTTTCGTATATCTGCACAATTTTCTTTGTTCTCATCGTGTTTTTTTATAAAAATACCACATATATTTTCCCACTTTAAATTATTAGCGTTGTGTATTTTGTATATTTTAAATAATTTTCTCTTTTTTTAAAGATTTCTTTAATTAAGGATTCCTTTTACGATATCAACTAATTTACCAAGGATTCCCTTTACATCATCTTTTGTTATTCCCATGCTTTCCAGCTTATCATAAACTTTATTGACCTGTGTTCTCAGTTCATCTTTATCCAGGTTCATTGTTTTGAACTTGTTATACAGACTGATAAGAGTACTCTTTTCGGAATCTGTAAGCGTTACACCAAGGCTGCCAGCCGCCGTATCTATTGCAGAACTTATTACATCATCAGATACATCAGCCTGTCCAACAGCTTCCTGTGCAGCAATAATAATGTCAACAACTTTATCCGGATCAGAAAGAAGATCATCTACTCCGTTTTCCTGAAGTACTTCTACAGCCTGGTCTACTGCCGCATCTGTTGTACTGTCTGCATAAACCATAGCCGGTGTGGTACATGCCAGTGTTCCTGCAAGAATAAGTGCGCTTAATTTCTTTATTTTCATTTTAATTACCTCCTGATTAACTAAAAAATTTATTTTTTTGATTCGGGTCCCATTATAACATACTTTTTCAATAATGTTGTAATCTTTTTTTAACTTTTATAATTCTTAAGAATTCCAAAAAGGCCTGCTTCATAAATCTTTTGACATTCGTTCACTATTTTTTCATAACTTAAACACGATTCCATCATATTTTCCGAATATACTAAGACCATAAAAATAATACAGCCAACATTATTTTTATAATTTTTCTTTTTCATACGTTGGTTACCTTAACTGGTAATCAACTCTCCTTCCTTTTAAATTTAATAATAATATATAAAAAGCATCCGACCAGCCATCGGATGCTTTTTATTTTATTATTTTAATTTTGAAAAATTATTTGAAAGCTCAGCAAACTGTTCCAGAGTCAGCGCTTCCCCCCTTATATTCAGAGGAAGTCCGCTTTCTGTTATCGCTGTTTCAACCTGCTCTTTGGAATAGTTCAGTTCCTGTGCATTTTTGAGACTGTTGGAAAGAGTTTTTCTTCTCTGATTAAAAGAAGCTCTGATAAGACGGAACATTAATTTTTCATTATCTACCTGAACCGGCATTTCTTTATGTCTCGTAAGACGGATTACCGCACTTCCTACCTTCGGTCTTGGCATAAAACAGTTCGGCGGAACATTTGCAACAATTTCCGGTTTTGCATAATACTGTACAGCCAGTGATAATGCCCCGTAATCCTTTGAACCAGGACCTGTCTGCATTCTGTCTGCAACCTCTTTCTGAACCATAACTGTGATAGATTCTACAGGTACATGACTTTCAAACAGTCCCATAATAATAGGTGTTGTAATATAATATGGCAGATTTGCCACTACCTTTATGGGTTTTCCCTGATTTTTTTCTTCAGCAATTTTATTGATATCTGTCTTCAATATATCTCCATGAATAACAGATACGTTATCCCATTCTTTCAGAGTATCCTGCAAAATAGGAATCAGCGCATCATCAATCTCAACTGCAGTCACTTCCCTGGCCGCATCAGCCAGATACTGTGTCATTGTACCAATCCCTGGTCCTATTTCCAGCACAAAGTCATCTTTTGTTATCTCAGACGCAGCTATGATTTTGTCCAGAACATGAGTATCGATCAGAAAATTCTGACCAAACCTTTTCTGGAAAACAAATCCGTACTTCTGCAGTACCTCTATGGTATACTTTGGATTCCCAAGATATGGTCTGGTCATAATTTATAAATTCCTCCTCTTGTTCGGCAACAGGTCAGTTTCAGCTGAAATCTTTTTCGAAAAGTACCTGATAACCGTCTGCATTTACTTTTTTCTTGGATATAAGCCTGCGGATTCCGCCTCTTGATTTTGAAATAGCACTGTCTATGATTTCTTTTACAGCACCTACATTCATTGGCTGATCCTCTTTCTGGCTTGTACTGATGAGATTATACAGTGCAAGCATTCCCATCTGATCAATTGTATATCCGTTTTCTCTTGTATAAACTTTTGCAAAGCCTACAAGTTCATCATTTGTAAATACAGGAATATTGATCATCGACGTAAATTTAGATGTGAATTTCGGGAATCTTGCAATAAGTTTGCGCATTCCTATCTTTTCATCTTCAATAATCACGATCAGTCCGTCTGTACGGAATTCCATTGCTTTATTTAACTGAGTTACTGTTTCTTTTGTAAGTTGGTTTGCATTTTCAATAACCAGGAATCCACCGGAAAGTTTGGATACTATCTCTGTGATATTCTTGCCATTTATCTGATCAGCAAACACATAGGCAACTTTTGATGCCTCGATTCCCAGCTCTTTACAGATTGCAGGAATCAGTCCTGAGATCAGTCGTGTTTTTCCTGTCTCACGTCCTCCCATAACAATAACATTACCTGTTTTGGAAGTTTTGTCAGAAGCACAGATCTGTACATCATAAAGTGTATCTACAATCTGCTCTCTTAAGCCTGGGACCTTTGCAAAATATGTAAACAGCTTTTCCTCATCTTCTGTAAGCTTTTTCTCTCTTGGAATAATATCATTATAAACTTTTTCAGGCTGCATGGAATCAATAAATGCTTCCAGCTCTTCCTCTTCGTTCATTTCTTTTGTTTTTCCCGGTTCTTCATAGAAGTCATCCTCCAGATAACTGATGTCATCATCTTCGTATCCGTCTTCTTCAGAAAAATCTTCATCTTCATCATCTTCGTCCATCACAAAAGCTTCCTGCTTTTTATTAGACGGACCGTTCAGGAATTCCTGTTCCGCTTCGCGAAGATCCTCTTCTGTCATATAATCTTCATCCAATTCTTCTGCCGGCTGTTTCTTCTCAGATGAATCAGGTGTTTCTTCCGGAATTTCAATTCCCTGTGCAGTCGCAGCTGCAAGGATCGTGTCTTCCAGGTTGAATTCTTTATCCTCTTCTTCAGGTTTGTCCGTACCTGGCAGACATATATCAGGAGCTTTGGGAACTGCATTATGAAGAGGATTTTCCATTCCCATGTTCTTCATTGCTTCCGGAATCTCCAGCTCCGGAAGTTTAATTTTTTCCTGAACTGTTTTTTCTTCTTCTTTAATTTCTTCCTCTGTTGTTTTTTCTATTGCTTTTTCAATATCATCAACAACAGCTTTATTCACTACAACATCTTCTGCTTCAAGTTCCGGTACATTTGTCGGTTCTGGTTTGTCAGAAATATCACGAATCATCTCATCTTTTATTTCTTCAGATGGATTTCCTTCTTCCTCTTCTTTCAGGAAGTCTTCTTCATCATCTTTTTTCTTATTACCGTTAAAAATATCTCTGATTCCTTTGGATATTTTTTCCTGAAGACTTTCTGCACCGTTAACATCTCTCTCATCGATACTTACACTCTCGATAACCGGAGTTTCCTCTTCGGACGGCGCCTCTTCTTTCTGTTCGGAATTATCTCCCTGTTCTTCAGAAATTTCTTCCGCAGTCTTAAGATTCGGCACAAATTTCTGCTCATATTTTTCTTTTTCAGCACCTGTAAGCTGACCCATCCTGTTTTTAAGGTCCAGAGCCTTCATTACATATTTGCCGTCATTGAACCATATGATCATTTCATTACAGATATCCAGACATTTCTGATTATCTCCGTTCTGGTAATAAAGCTTTGCCAGTTCGTAAGACCATCTTTCTGTAAATTCTTTTTCTTTGTATTCTTCAAGAAGTCTGATCTGCTCTTCCAGCGGAGCCTGACTGGCTTTGTCTATTTTATATTTAAGAATATACCGGGTGCTGTCATTAGGGGCAACCTCCATAAATTCCTCATAAAATTCCATAGCCTCGTCAATATCTTTCATCTTCAGAGAGACTTCTATCAGTCTGTATAATATGTTTTTGCCAATCGGAGCTCTGTGGTATGCAAGAAGAAAAATCTCTTTACTGTCTTCGTAACGCTTGTTTGCTGCATAAATTTCACCAACAACACACAACGTCCGGACATTTTTGACTCTTCTCCAGTCAATGCTGTCTACCACTTCCATGGCATCCTTGTAATTTTTCTTTTCTACAAGGCGATTTATCTCTTCGAGTTTAATCCGAAATTCCTCTTTGTCCAACGTATTCACCAACTTTCCATAATTAAAGACAGTTTAACATATGCCATTATCCTTGTCAAAACAGTAATTATCCAACATTTACAGGATTAAAAACCTCACCTTTTATAACTTTGAAAACTTTGTTTATGTGAAACTGATTACTCACAAAATCATCAAGTCCGGTACAGGTAATCAAGGTCTGAATATCGTGAATACTGTCCAGAAGATACATCTGCCTGCTGCTGTCCAACTCTGAAAGTACGTCATCGAGCAATAATACAGGTGTATCTTTTATTTTCTTTTTGACAAGATATATTTCTGAAAGTTTCAAAGAAAGTGCTGCAGTTCTCTGCTGTCCCTGCGAACCATATTTTCTTATATCGATTCCGTTCACCATGAAACACAGATCATCTCTGTGGGGACCGGCTGATGTCAGTTTCATTTTTGAATCTTTTTCTCTGTTGCGCTGCAGCGTTTCTCCAAATACTTCTGCTTCTACACTGGGTTCATAAATTACTTCAAGATGTTCTTCTCCACCTGTAAGATTTTTATGAATGTCCCGGATCACTTCATTAAGGTCTTTTACATAATCCTTTCTTTTGCGGATTACTTTTTCACCATACTGCACCATCTGCATGTCCCATATATCCAATGTTTCCTGAAGTCCCGGATTCATATAAATATCTTTCAACAGACGGTTCCTCTGATTTACGATATGATTATATCCTGCAAGATCTGTAAGATAAATCTGATCCAGTTGACATAATTCAAGATCCATAAATCTTCTTCTCTCACCGGGACCATTTTTAATAATATTCAGATCCTCCGGTGAAAAAAATACAAGATTCACAATACCAAACAATTCTCGCGCCTTGCGGATAGGCAGTCCGTTTATTGCAACACCTTTTGCCTTATTTTTACGGAGATGCATGTCAATTTTGTAAGTAAGCTCATCTTTTATTACATTCATGCGTATATGAGATTCCTCTTCTCCAAACCTGACGATTTCCCTGTCTTTGCTGCCTTTATGTGATTTGGTCGTACCGCATATATAAACAGATTCGAGAATGTTTGTTTTTCCCTGGGCATTATCCCCATAGAAAATGTTTGTTCCTTTATCCAATTTTAATTCCAGATTTTCGTAATTTCTGAAATTTTTAAGCTGTACAGATTCAATATACATAACTATCGGATAACTCTGATTTCCTGATCTTCAAATGAGATCACATCACCAACATAAACCTTTCTTCCACGACGAGTATCAACTTCTCCATTTACTTTAACGAGTCCATCCTGAATTGCATATTTTGCTTCAACCCCGTCTTCGACAACTCCGGCAAGTTTCAAAGCCTGTCCGAGTTTTATAAATTCATCTCTTATCGTAATCTCCAAAATATTCACTCCTTATCTTTACTTTATCTTGCCTGATTCTGACTGATATTTACAGGTAAAATCAGGTAAGTATATGACTCTTCATCATCTCTTATGAAGCACGGAGCTTTTGGATTCATCAGATACATATGAATAGTCTCATCATCAATAACTTTCAAAGCATCGATCAGGAACTTGGGATTAAACCCAATAACAATATCTTTACCATCTTTTTCGATATCAATATCTTCATTCATGGAACCCATTGCAGAATCAATCTTCAATTCCATTTTGTGGTCAGTTATCTCTATAACAATTGGTTTTTTGTCTCCTTCTCTTACAAGAAGTGTAGCCCTGTCAATACAGTCAAGGAATTCCTTTTTGTTTATACTTATTTTTGTATCATAATCACTTGAAAGCATCTGATCGATCCTGAAATACTCACCTTCAATCAGTCTTGAAACTACCATTGTTGAATCAAATTCAAACAAAATATGATTTTTTGTAAAATAAATACTTACCTGATCATCGATTTCACCAGACAGAATTTTACTGACTTCATTCAGTGTTTTGCCCGGAACAACAATCTTACGGTCTAAATAATCTTTTTTGAGCGGCATCCTGCGGATAGAAATGCGGTGTCCGTCAAGGGAAACTATTTTCAGACAGTTGTCTTTGATTTCAAACAATTCTCCAGTCATCAGACGGTTATTTTCATTCACTGCAATGGAAAAAAGCGTCTGACGAATCATTTCTTTCAAAGTAAACTGAGAAAGAGTCAGTGATTCTTCTCTTTCTATAACCGGAAGATAAGCAAAATCTTCGCCTGCTTTTCCAGGAATTGTAAATTTTGCTTTTTCACAGGTAATTGTAGCTACATAGTTGGAATCAGTTTTGATAGTTACATCATTATCCGGAAGTCGTCTGATGATTTCATAGAAAATTTTTGCATCCAGAGCAACCATACCTTTTTCTTCAATGTGACCGTCAACGATTGTTTCAATACCAAGTTCCATATCATTTGTAGTAAATTTTATCTGATTTGTAGTTGCATCCATGAGAATGCACTCAAGTATTGGCATAGTTGTTTTAGAAGGAACAGCTTTCAAAGAAATATTGACGCTTTTTAATAAATTACTTTTGGAACAGATGATCTTCATGTTGTGTATAACTCCCTTCCTGTTTGAAAATGGCTTTTATAGATAAATAATATAAAAGAAATCCGCAGTAGCCGCCTTAGGGGGGTGTGAATATGTGAAAAAGTCTTTTAAACCTTGAAAATAAAGGATTTCTTTACTGTATAACTGCGTGTACAAGTTTCAAAGTTGCAGGAAATAACCTGTGGAAAACTGCTTTAACCCTGTGGATTAATTTTTTTCTTGAGGGTATCAATAGAGTTTTTGAGGTTATCGTTAGTCTTAAGTTCGTTTTCAATTTTCTCTATCCCGTGCATAACTGTGGTATGGTCACGGTCTCCGAGATTTTTACCGATAGTCTTCAGTGAAGTATCGATAATCTCACGGCAGAGGTACATGGCAATCTGTCTGGGCATAACAATTTTGGAACTTCGTTTATTACCGCAGAGATCTGCAACTGTTACATGATAGTGTTCTGCAACAATCGAAATAATGTATTCCGGAGTGATAATTTTCTGTTCACCCGGAGATATGATATCTTTGAGTGCTTCTTCTGCAAGTTCAAGAGTAACTTCCTTTTTTTCAAGTTTGGAACTTGCCATTACCTTATTAAAGGCACCTTCCAGTTCACGGATGTTGGATTTGATGTTGGTTGCAATGTATTTGATGACTTCTTCGCTGATATTATAACCCTCAAGTTCTTCTTTTTTGTGAAGAATTGCCATACGTGTTTCGTAATCCGGAAGTGTAATATCTGCAATAAGACCCCATTCAAATCGGGAACGGAAACGTTCTTCCAGAATTTCCATGTCTTTCGGCGGTTTATCAGATGAAATAATGATCTGTTTTTTGGCACTGTGAAGACTGTTGAAAGTATGGAAAAATTCTTCCTGTGTAGATTCTTTTCCTATAATAAACTGAATATCATCGACAAGAAGAACATCAATGTTTCTGTATTTCTCACGGAATTTGGACATTGCTGAATTATTACCGTTTCGGATAGTTTCAATCAGTTCGTTTGTAAATTCCTCGCTTGTCACATACAGAACTTTGCTGTTTTCGTCGTGTTCAATAATATAATGTGCAATGGAATGCATCAGATGAGTTTTGCCAAGTCCGGCGCCTCCGTAAATAAAAAGAGGATTATATGTATCCCCGGGAGATTCGGCAACTGCAAGTGCTGCTGCCTGAGCGAATTTATTGTTGTTACCTACGATAAAGGTATCAAAAATATATTTGGGATTAAGGTGAGCTTCTTCGCAGCGGCGGTCTATATCTGACATTCCTGAAGAATCACTATTATTATAAGAAGTAACTTCTTTTTTGGGGACTTCATCAGGAGATATAAATCTGATTTCGCATTCATTCATTCCAGTAAGTTCACAGATTGTAACCTGGAGAAGAAGCTTATACTTTTTATTAAGAACATTAATAAGAACAACCTGTTCGGAAGGAACGAGAATTGTAACCTCATTATCTGAAACCTGATAAACTTTCAGAGGTTTCAGCCATGTGTTAAAGGCAACATCGCCGATATCGTAATCATTTTTTAATTTTTTGAGAATATCATCCCATTTTTCAATAACTTTATCCATGTTTCTATCTCCTGGTTTAAGGTTCTTTGTATTTGAAGTCAAAAGACATAAATATCCTTTTATATATTATAATAAATAAAATTATTTAGCAATGATTATTTGGGAAAATGTAAGGGTTTCAGATGTGTATATAATGGGAAAAAAGAGAAAGTTATCCACGTTGTCCACATGTGGATAAGGCTAAAATTGTGGACAACGCTCAATAAGTTTACATAACATCCCGATTAGTGGATAAATCGCTATGGGGATTGTGTATAAAATTTTCCACTGCAAGAATACTGTAAAATAAAGCAATTTTTAAACATAATGTGTAAAAAAAAGTCGGAAAATGGGGATAAAATTAGTGGGAAACGACGAGTTATCCACAAGTTATCCACAAAATGTGGATAACATTACGTCAACTTCATTTATCCACAGAAGAATACAAAATTATGGGGATTACCAGAAAACATGCATTTTTCCAGCTTTTTTGCATTTTTTTGCTTGACTAAAAGGGGCTTTATGAATATAATTGAAATGATGTTCTATGGTAAAAATACTAATTAAGGGATAATAGATAAAGGAGGTGCTTTACCTATGAAAATGACATTTCAGCCAAAGAAAAGATCCAGAGCGAAAGTTCATGGCTTCAGAGCTCGTATGAGCACAAAAGGTGGCCGTAAAGTATTAGCTGCCAGAAGATTAAAAGGAAGAAAGCAGTTATCAGCGTAAGATATACAAGACCGCAGTTATGTGGTCTTTTCTTCTATAAAAAAAGAAAGGGGATTCTATGAAATATTCAGAGTCCTTAAAGAAAAACAAAGATTTTCAATATGTTTATAAGAATGGAACATCAAAAGCAAATCGGTACCTGGTGATGTACGTACTGAAAAATCAGTACACGAAGAATCGTTTGGGAATATCAGTAAGTAAAAAAGTAGGGAATAGTGTGGTCCGCCACAGAATTACCAGGCTGATAAGAGAAAGTTATCGTTTAAATGAATCTGCGTTTGCAGAGAATCTGGATATAGTAGTAATAGCCAGAGCCGGTGCAAAAGACAGAAGTTACAGTGAAATTGAAAGCGCATTTATGAATCTGGCGCAGAGACATCAGATTGCAGGTGAATTCAATGAAGAAATTAATGATTAAGATGATACGACTCTATCAGATATATTTATCGCCGATGAAGAGAACAAAGTGTCCTTATATTCCCACCTGTTCTCAATATGGTTTAGAAGCAATTGAAAAGTATGGAGCATTAAAGGGAGGATTACTGGCAGTTTGGAGAATTCTGAGATGTAATCCTTTTTCTCACGGCGGGTATGATCCAGTACCCTGAACGAGAGTAAGCTGATGTAAATAGTAAAGACCATACGATCATGCCTTATAGCAGGCATTAAGGAGGAAACAGACTTGGAAATGATTTTAGCTACAAAAAGTGGTACCCCGATCATTGGCCAGATTGCAGTAGTAATGGGCTGGATCATGAACGGTATATACAAGGTACTGGATATGGTAGGTATTCAGAATCTTGGCCTTTGTATCATTATTTTCAGTATTCTGATCTATCTTTTTATGACTCCTCTGCAGATTAAACAGCAGAAGTTTTCTAAGCTGAGTGCTATCATGCAGCCGGAGATCCAGAAGATCCAGAAGAAATACCAGGGAAAAAAAGATCAGGAATCTATGATGAAGATGCAGGAAGAAACACAGGCCGTATATCAGAAATATGGTGTTTCTGCAACAGGAAGCTGTGTTCAGCTGGCAATTCAGCTGCCGATCCTGTATGCTCTGTATCAGGTTATTCAGAATATTCCTGCTTATGTAGGCAGTGTAAAAGCAATCTTTGATGTAGTTTCTACAAAGATTCTTGCAGTAAACGGATTTACAGATATTATCCAGAACTTTATTACAGACAACAAAATGAGCAGAGTAAGACTGGTTCTTGATAATGGAGTTGCAACATCTGATTCTGTTATTGATTTCCTGTATGCGTTATCTCCGACTCAGTGGACAAAACTTTCTGAGATGAGTCAGTTTTCAGGATTCTCAGATCAGATTACAAAGACAGCGGCTGAAATTCAGAAAATGCAGACATTTGGTGTCCTCAATATTGCAGACCAGCCTTTACATTATATAACAACAGGTTCTCTGATAGTTATTATCGCAGCACTTTCAATCCCGGTTCTTTCATGGGCAACACAGATGCTTACCCTTAAACTGATGCCGCAGCCTGCAACACAGAACAGTGGAAATGATCAGGCGAATGCAATGGCAGGTTCCATGAAGACAATGAATACAGTAATGCCGCTTATGTCAGCATTCTTCTGTTTCACTTTCCCTGTAGGTCTTGGTATCTACTGGATCGCAAGTGCAGTTGTACGTAGTATACAGCAGCTGCTTATAAACCGTCACCTGGATAAAATGAACATTGATGATCTTGTAAATGAAAACATGAAGAAGATGGAAGCCAAGAGAGCAAAAGAGGGACTTCCTCCACAGAAGATCACCAATCAGGCGCATCAGAGTGCCAGAAATATTAATAAGGTTGAAAAAGGTATGAGTGGTACAAGCGAAGAAAGCCGTGCAAAGAAAGTAGAAGAAGCTTACGAAAAAGCGACTCATGCAAAAGAAGGAAGTATTACGGCGAAGGCAAATCTCGTCAGGGCATATGACGAACGTAATAAAAAGAAATAAGAAAGGAAGGTCGGGGTTTTATCATGGATGAATATATGCAGTTTTCAGCAAAAACAAAAAATGAAGCAATTACCAAAGCATGTATTGAACTGGGTGTATCCAGTGATCAGCTTGAAATTCAGGTAATAAGTGAAGGAAGTACAGGCCTTTTTGGATTCGGAAAAAAACCGGCAATCATCAAAGCCCGTAAAATCGAAATTTCATCTGAAGAAAAAGAAATCGAAGAGATTGTTGATTCTGTAAAAATTGATGCATTTAAGGCAGAAGAGAAAAAAGAGCAGCCGAAACCTGTTCAGCAGCCTGCAGAGAAATCCGTTTCAGTACCTTCTTATAAAGAAGAAGCAAAGGAAAAACCGGTAAGAGAACCAAAACCGGCAAAAGATAAACAGCCAAAAGAAAAGAAGTTCAAAGAGAAACCGGTAAAAGAAGTAAAGGAAATAAAAGAAAAACCGGCAAAAGCTGCAAAAACTATTGAGATCATCACAGATCCTGAAGAGATTAAAGAAATCGAAGAAAGAGCAGCAGTATTCCTGAAAGACGTATTTACATCTATGAATCTTGGAGATGTAGAAATCAAGTCCGAATATAATACATCTGATGGCTGTCTGGAAGTTGATTTTGAAGGGGAAGACATGGGAATCCTTATCGGAAAGAGAGGACAGACTCTTGATTCACTTCAATATCTGACAAGCCTTGTGGTAAACAAAGGAAAATCCAATTACATTCGTGTAAAGCTGGATACCGAAGATTACCGAAGAAGAAGAAAAGAAACACTCGAAAATCTGGCAAGAGGAATTGCCTACAAGGTAAAGAAAACACGTAAGCCGGTTGTTCTTGAACCAATGAATCCTTATGAAAGAAGAATTATTCATTCTGCGCTTCAGGGAAGTAAATTTGTAGAGACGGTCAGCGAAGGTGAAGATCCATACCGTCATGTAGTAGTAAAACTTAAGAGATATTAATTATAAAGATGTTATTCTAGGTGAAAGCGTGAATAATACGTAGTTGACGTATGCTTTCATCTGGGGTAACATTTTTTATGTAATAGGAAATTAGATAAAAGTCCTGAGGAGAAATAATAATGGATAAGACAATAGCTGCAATATCCACAGCCATGAGTGCTTCCGGAATTGGAATTGTGAGAATCAGCGGTGATGAGGCGATGGATATTATTGCGAAGATCTACCGTTCCAAAAAAGGAAACAAAAATATAAAAGAAGTAAAAAGTCATACTATTCACTATGGTTTTATCTATGATGGTGATGAAGTGGTGGATGAAGTACTGGTTATGATCATGAAAGGACCTCATACTTATACAGGAGAGGACACCGTAGAAATAGACTGTCATGGTGGAGTATATGCCATGAAGAGAGTGCTGGAAACTGTTCTGAAGAACGGTGCAGAGATTGCAGAGCCTGGTGAATTTACAAAAAGGGCTTTTCTGAATGGAAGGCTGGATCTTTCCCAGGCAGAGGCAGTTATGGATGTAATACAGGCAAAGAACTCCATGGCACTGAAAAGTTCAGTAGAACAGCTGAAAGGTTCCGTGCTTCGTGCAGTAAAAGAAATCCGAAGCAAACTGATCTATCATATTGCCTATATAGAATCTGCACTGGATGATCCGGAACATATAAGTCTTGACGGATATCCACAGGAATTACATGAAGTTGTGGAAAAGGAGAGCCGGGAAATCAGTGAGTTGTTGAAAACTGCCGATGACGGACGAATGATTCAGGAAGGAATAAAGACTGTTATCCTTGGAAAGCCAAATGCGGGAAAATCTTCTCTTCTGAATTATCTGGTAGGTGAAGACAGAGCCATTGTTACGGAGATTGCCGGTACAACGAGAGATATTCTGGAGGAATATATATCCCTGAACGGTATTACACTTCGTGTTATTGACACAGCGGGAATAAGAGATACAGAGGACGTTGTTGAAAAAATCGGCGTTGGTAAGGCAAAACAGATGGCTGAAGATGCGGATCTGATTCTTTATGTAGTGGATTCTTCCCTTCCTCTTGATGAGAATGATGAAGAAATCATGGAACTTCTTAACGGAAGAAAAAGTATTGTCATCTATAACAAGACAGATCTGGTATCGGTAGTTGATATGGAAATTCTGAAAAAGAAGACAGGAAGCCCTGTTATTCCTGTATCCGTTGTGGAAGAGACAGGAATCAGTCAACTGGAAGATGATATTAAAAGAATGTTCTTCCAGGGGGAACTCACTTTTAATGATGAGGTATATATTACAAATGCAAGACATAAGGCAGCACTTGAGGAAACGCTTGAAAGCCTTAAACTTGTAGAAAACAGTATAGATATGGGAATGGCAGAAGATTTCTTTTCTATCGATCTTATGAATGCATACGAGAGTCTTGGACGTATTGTCGGAGAATCTGTAGGTGAAGATCTGGTCAATGAGATTTTTTCTAAATTCTGTGTTGGTAAATAATCGGAGGAAACTGAAATGGCAGCAAAAATTCTGGAAAAAAACTGTGACGTAGTAGTTGTTGGAGCAGGACATGCCGGATGTGAAGCTTCGCTTGCATGTGCAAGACTGGGGCTGGATACTGTGATGTTTACGGTAAGTGTAGAAAGTATTGCACTGATGCCCTGTAACCCGAATGTAGGAGGAAGTTCCAAAGGACATCTTGTAAGAGAACTGGATGCACTTGGCGGTGAAATGGGAAAAAATATTGACAAAACTTTTATTCAGTCAAAGATGTTAAATAAATCCAAGGGACCGGCAGTTCATTCACTTCGTGCACAGGCCGATAAACAGGCTTACAGTACGGAAATGCGTAAAACACTGGAAAATCAGCCGAATCTTACTATTAAGCAGGGCGAAGTAACGAAACTTCTGGTAGAAGATGGAAGAATTACAGGTGTAGTTCTCTATTCAGGTGCGATCTATCATTGCAAAGCTGTTGTATTATGTACCGGAACTTATCTGAAAGCCCGCTGTATTTATGGAGATGTAAGCAATTATACAGGTCCTAACGGACTTCAGGCAGCCAATTATCTGACAGATTCTCTGAAAGAACTTGGTATCGAAATGTTCCGTTTCAAAACAGGAACACCTGCCAGAATTGCGGGAAATACGATTGATTATTCTAAGATGGAAGAACAGTTCGGTGATGAGAGAGTGGTGCCATTTTCTTTTTCCACAGATCCGGAAAAAGTTCAGATTCAGCAGAAATCCTGCTGGCTCACGTATACAAATGAAAAAACACATGAGATCATCCGTAATAATCTTGACCGCTCACCATTGTATTCAGGAATGATCGAAGGAACAGGACCAAGATATTGTCCGTCTATTGAGGACAAAGTTGTCCGTTTTGCTGATAAAAACCGCCATCAGGTATTTATTGAGCCGGAAGGACTTTATACAAATGAAATGTATATCGGTGGAATGTCCAGTTCACTGCCGGAAGATGTACAGGATGAAATGTATCATTCTGTTCCGGGACTGGAACATGCAAAAATAGTCAAAAATGCTTATGCAATTGAGTATGACTGTATTAATCCAAGACAGCTTTATCCGACACTGGAATTCAAAAAAATCAAAGGTCTGTTCAGTGGTGGACAGTTTAACGGAAGTTCAGGATATGAAGAAGCTGCCGCACAGGGACTGATCGCAGGAATAAATGCTGCCATGGAGATCAAAGGTCAGGAACAGCTGGTTCTGGACAGATCGGAGGCATATATAGGAGTTCTGATCGATGATCTTGTAACAAAAGAAAACCATGAGCCGTACCGTATGATGACAAGCCGCGCAGAATACCGTCTTCTTCTGAGACAGGATAATGCAGATCTGAGACTTCGCAAAAAAGGTTATCAGGTAGGACTTATTGATGAAGAAACCTATCAGGCTGTACTCAAAAAGGAAAAGGATATTGCGGCAGAAATCGAGAGAACAGAGCATGCAACTATCGGTGGAACACCGGAGGTTCAGAAACTTCTGGAAGAAAAGAAAAGTACACTTCTGAAGTCAGGAACGACAATTGCGGAACTGATAAGAAGACCTGAACTGAATTATGAAGATCTGGCTCCTGTTGATAAAGAGAGACCTGAACTGCCATGGGATGTAAAGCAGCAGGTAGAAATAAACCTTAAATATGAAGGGTATATCAAGAGACAGATGAAGCAGGTAGAACAGTTCAAGAAGCTGGAGGCAAAGAAAATACCGGAAGATCTTGATTATGAAAAAGTAGGCAGCCTGCGAATTGAGGCAAGACAGAAACTGGAAGAGTACCGTCCAATTTCCATAGGACAGGCATCAAGAATATCCGGTGTATCACCGGCTGATATTTCTGTGCTTCTTGTATATCTTGAACAGTACAGAAGAGGATAAAATACCATAATGAAAGGTGGCACACAAATGGCTTATGATCTGACGGTTCTGGAACAGGGAAGTCAGCAGATTGGAATCAGTCTGAATGAAGAACAGAAGAAGCAGTTTATTGCTTTTTATGAATATCTGGTAGAAAAAAACAAAGTTATGAATCTTACAGGAATCACAGAATTTCAGGAGGTACTAGTAAAACATTTCCTGGACAGTCTTGCCTGTGTAAAAGCAGTAGATATGAATGAAGTGAAAACAGTCATGGATATTGGAACAGGAGCCGGATTCCCGGGGGTTCCACTGAAAATTGCATTTCCACATCTGGAAGCCTGCCTTCTGGATTCCCTGAAAAAAAGAGTGAATTTTCTAGAGGAAACGTTTGAACTTCTGAAACTGGAAAATATTACTGCGATACATGGAAGAGCAGAGGAATTTGCAAAGAATAAGGCATACAGAGAAAAATACGACCTCTGTGTCTCAAGAGCGGTATCCAATCTGGCTACTTTATCAGAGTATTGTCTTCCGTATGTGAAGGTCGGAGGAAAATTTATTTCCTATAAATCCGGAACAGTAAAGGAAGAAGTAGAGCAGGCAGAAAAAGCAGTCAGCATTCTGGGTGGAAAAATTCAGGATGTGGTATATTTTAATCTTCCTGATTCAGAAATCCAGAGATCACTTGTAGTGATCAAAAAAATCAAGTCAACTCCGGGTAAATATCCACGTAAAGCAGGAACTCCGTTAAAGGAGCCGCTTGTATAATAACTATAACGTCTATTTGTCCTATTTTCACAAAATAAACACACAATAATCCTACTTTTATCACAACTTTCTCATAGAATATCTTAAAGGAGCGGATTAAAGATCCGCTCCAGGAAAAGATGCTTCCGGGTACCCCCTATCTCTGTTTCTCCCGGGAGCATTTTCTCTTGATATAGCATAAAAAGGAGGAGAGTCTTGTGATTGAAGTAAACAATCTGGTCAAACGATATGGAGACCATACGGCAGTTGATCACCTTTCTTTTAAAATAGAGAAGGGAAAAATTTACGGTTTTCTTGGACCGAACGGAGCCGGTAAGTCAACAACAATGAATATGATCACCGGTTATATTGCATCTACGGAGGGAACGGTTTCCATAGATGGACACGATATTCTGGAGGAGCCTGAGAAAGCGAAGAAATGTATCGGGTACCTGCCGGAGCAGCCACCTCTTTATTTCGATATGACAGTACTGGAGTATATGAACTTCGTTGCTGATCTGAAAAAAATTCCCAAAGATAAGAAAAAAAACATGGTAGAAGAAGTCATGGATATGGTCAAAATCTCTGACATGAGAAACCGACTGATCAAAAACCTGTCAAAAGGTTACCGTCAGAGAGTCGGACTTGCACAGGCTATTCTTGGATATCCGGAAGTGATCATTCTTGATGAGCCCACAGTAGGACTTGACCCGAAACAGATTATTGAAATCCGTGATCTCATTAAGAGTCTTAAGAAAAAACATACAGTAATATTAAGTTCTCATATTCTGTCAGAAGTGAGTGCAGTATGTGATTATGTTCTGATCATTTCTCATGGAAAACTGGTAGCCAGTGATACACCAGATAATCTTGGAAAATTGGCAGCAGGTTCCAATAATCTGAACATCCTTGTAAAAGGTGACAAAGATAAAATAAGAATTATCTTAAATCAGATAGATGGAATAAAAGAAATTTCCATAAATCCGGCAAAAGAAGAAGAAGGATGGGACGTAAATCTTTCTACAAAGGAAGATACAGATGTCCGTGAAGAAGTATTCTTCAAGATGGCAGAAAATCATTATCCAATTCTAGAAATGCAGTCTAAGAAGGTATCTCTGGAAGAAATCTTCCTGGAACTGACTGAGGATAACAAAAAAAGTTCTGTTGAACCGGAAATAAAAACTGCCGCGGAAGCAGAAAAAGTGATAGAAGAGAAGAATCAGGAAGGAGAAAAAGACGATGACAGCAGTTTATAAGAGAGAACTGAGAAGTTATCTCACATCTATGATCGGTTATCTGTTCATGTTTTTTATCCTGCTTTTAACCGGCATTTATTTTTCAGCATATCAGCTGGCAGCAGCATATCCAAAATTTGAGTATACTTTAAGTGCACTGACTTTTGTATTTCTGATCAGTGTACCAATTCTGACAATGAGAGTTCTTGCAGAAGAGAGAAAGCAGAAAACGGATCAGCTTCTTCTGACATCACCGGTGTCTGTTGAAAAGATCGTACTTGGAAAATATCTTGCACTGGTAACTATTTTTGCAATCCCGATGATTATCATGTGCCTGTATCCACTTCTGATGTCAAAATTTGGTACGGTATCTTTTGCAGCAGCATATACTGCAATCCTTGGATTTTTCCTGCTTGGCTGTGCAAATCTTGCTATTGGTGTGTTTATTTCATCGCTTACAGAAAGCCAGGTAATTGCAGCTGTTCTGACTTTTGTATTTTTATTTGCATTTTATATGATGAACGGAATTTCTTCTTTCTTTTCTGAAGGATCCCTTTCTACATGTATTACATTCGGACTTCTGATCCTGGCTGCAGCAATTATTATTTATACAATGATCAAAAATTTCCTTATATCAGCAGTAATCTGTGTAGCAGGAGAGATTGCACTGGTAATTGTTTATATAGTCAATTCCAGTTTCTTTTCCGGAGGAATCCAGAAAGTGCTGAATATATTTAATCTGAGCAGTCATTTTGACAATTTTGCCAATGCCATATTTGATATAAAAGGAATCGTATATTTTCTGTCTGTGATAGTTATATGCATGTTCCTGACAGTACAGTCTATAGTTAAGAGACGCTGGAATTAAGGAGGCCGCAAAAATGAAAATGACTGAAAAGTGGAAAGAAAAAAAAGCCCACAAAGAAGAGAAAAAAGTAAAAGAAAAGAAACCGTTAAAACAAAGAATCAAAGATTCCATGAATAAGAAATATCTGAAAAACGGTTCATACAGTGTGATAATAAGTGCTGTATTTATTGTAATAGTTATTGTAATAAACATGATAGTTGGTGCACTTCCGACAAAATATTCCGAGTTTGATGTCAGTGAACAGAAACTGTACAGTATTGGAGATCAGACAAAATCATTTTTGAAAAAACTGGACAAAGACGTTACAATCTATCAGGTTGTAAAAAGCGGATCAGAAGACGAAACAATCAGTAAACTTCTGGAAAAATATGCAGAAGAGTCTGATCATATCAAAGTTGAAGAAAAAGACCCTGTTGTAAACCCGAAATTTACTTCTGAATATACAAGTGATGACGTGTCTTCCAACAGTCTGATCGTTGTATGTGGGGACAGAAGCAAAGTAGTAGATTACAGTAATATCTATGAATCTTCAATAGACTATAATACTTACCAGTCCCAGACAATAGGATTTGACGGTGAAGGACAGATCACCAGTGCTATTTCCTATGTAACTTCCGAAGACATGCCGGTTCTTTATACTCTGGACGGACATGGTGAAAAAGAACTGGATTCAACTATTCAGGAGGATATTCAGAAAGCAAATATTGATATCAAATCACTGAATCTGATAACAGAAGAAAGTGTTCCGGATGATGCAGCCTGCCTGCTGATCAATGCACCTACTACAGATATTTCTGAAGCAGAAAAAGATGCAATCCTTGAATATCTGGAAAATGGCGGAAAGGCAATGATCTTCTCTGATTACACCACAGAATCCATGGACAATTTTGATGCAGTCCTGAAAAATTACGGTGTAGAAAGAGTAGACGGTATTGTAATTGAAGGCGATACACAGCATTATGCACAGATGCCATATTACCTTGTACCGACAGTAAACAGTACAGACGCAATCTCTGATTTTGCTTCACAGGGTTATTACGTACTGATGCCTTATGCACAGGGAATCAAAAAGACAGATGATATCAGAGATACAGTAACAGTAAACAGCCTTCTGACAACTTCAGACAGTGCTTACTCCAAGGTTGATGTAAACAGTGGAAGTGTTGACAAAGCAGATGATGATGTTGACGGTCCTTTTGATCTGGGTGTCAGCATTACAGAAACCCTTGATGATGACAAAGAGACACAGATTGTTTATTATACAAGCTCCAATCTGATGGAAAGCCAGATCAACCAGATGGTTTCCGGTGGAAATGAGCAGATGATCATGAGCTCCCTGAACTGGATGTGCAGCAATGACGAGACAACAACAATTTCTATTCCATCCAAGAGCCTGGAAGTTTCTTATCTGACTCTTACAGCATATGATGTAAGCTTCTGGAAAATCTGCGTAATGGGTCTTATCCCTGGTGCGTTCCTGGTAATCGGATTTATGGTATGGCTGAAAAGGAGAAAGGCATAAATGAAAAGTAAAACAGTAAAAATGATTTCAGCTGTTATTGCTCTTGGAGTTCTTTGCGGAGCATACGCAGGAGTAAAGACTTATGTTTCTTCTCAGGAAGCAAAAGAGTCCGAAGCGGAAGATAAAAGTGAAACGGTTACGGATATTTCATCAGATGATGTAAAATCTGTAGCTTACACAGCAGATCAGGATAATGTTGAACTTGATAAAGAAGATAATGGCTGGGTAAGAAAAGACGAGACAGATTTTCCTTTAAATCAGGATTCTGTTGACAGTGCAGTGAACAATGCCATTCAGCTCACAGCAGACCAGAAAATTACGGATGTGGAAGATTTAAGTGAATATGACCTTGATTCTCCACAGAATGAGATTAAAATAACCACTGAGGACGGTACAGAGACTGTCCTCCAGGTGGGAATGGAAAACAGTTCAACAAGTCAGTACTATGTAAAGAAAGCTGACGACGATAAGACAGTTTATCTTGTATCTCAGTCTTCGCTGGAGCCATTTATGGGATCTGTATATGACAATATGGCACAGAGCGAAACTTTTCCGACAGTGACAACTGCCACGATCTCAGATGTAAAAGTAGATAAAGAAGACGGATATGAACTCAAACAGGATCCGGATGATCTGTTCTGGACAGTATCTGATGATAAAAATTCAGAGAAAGCAGATACGTCAAAGGCCGGAGAAGTCACATCAGCCATTGGTTCAATGGCATATGATATATTTGTGGATTATAACTGTACAGATGATTCGAAGTATGGCTTTGATAATCCATATGCGGTGATCACAGCAAAATATACGGAAGAAGAAACTACAGAAGATACTACAGATGAGAAAGAAACAGCAGATACATCAGAAGATGAGAATGCAGATACTACAGAGGTTTCCGGCGACAGTGAAAAATCAGCTGATGAAGAAAGCACAGAAGACAATGCAGTTACAGTTGATAAAGAAATCACTATCTATGTAGGTGACGAAACTGACGGTGACCGTTATGTAAAAGTAAATGACAGCGATCAGGTTTATACAGTAACAACAGATTCTCTATCCGCAATACTGGACAGCAATGCTTCTGATTTTTATAGTATGTCTGTAAATTATGTGTCTGTAAATGATCTGGATTCACTTGAAGTGCAGTCCGCAGATGGAACACATACAGTTAATGTGACAAGAGAAACGTCCAAAGAAGAAGAGGATGAAGACAGTGAAGAAACAACAACAACGACTTATTCTCTGGATGGAAAAGATGCAGATGAGACAGCATTCACAACCTTTTATAACAAACTTATAAACATGACTGCACAGGAGCGGGCAGAAGACAGTAAACCGGAAGATGATCCTGCATATACCTTTACCTTTACAAAAACAGATGGGACAACACTGACAACAGAGTATTATGAATATGATACAAACTTCTACGCGGCAGTTGTAGAGGATAAGGTTTATCTGGTAAACAAGATGAATGTACGTGATATGGAAGATGCTTACAAAGAGCTGTTAGGTGATGATTCCGGGAATGCAGAAGATTCGGAGAAAGAAACCGATACAGAAGCAGATCAGACAGAAAACACGGATTCCGAAGAAACAGCAGAATGAGACATGTGCGGAGACGGGGAATGCCAGAGATGGTGTTCCCTGTTTTTTACTTTATAGGAAATTACTCCGTAATGTTCCAATAAAGCAAAAAACGCTCCGCGAGGATGCGACTAGATGCATTTGGAATATGTCTGCTAAAGCAGACTGCATCTAGCGCGCAAAGCGTAGCAAGTCCCTCAAAGCTTGAGGGATTCAGGGAGTTTGAAGCGGACTTGTCCGCTTTGTTCTGCAATTTTCCGGAGAATTTTTTCAGGCAAAAAAGCCGCTACATTTTTGCAGTGTTGTATGATAAAATAAAAAAAGATTACGAAGAAAAAGAGGTATCACAGATGTTAAGCTTTGAAAACGATTATTCAGAGGGAGCGCATGAAATAATACTGAAGCGCCTGATAGATACAAATATGGAACAGTTGTCCGGATATGGAACCGACCACTACTGTGAGACTGCAAAAGAGAAGATAAAAGCAGCATGCGGCTGTGAGGATGCAGAAGTGTTTTTGCTGACGGGAGGAACTCAGACAAACCAGATTATCATAGATACGGTTCTGGCGCCATATGAGGGCGTTATAGCCGCAAAAACGGGACATGTCAGTACACATGAAGCCGGTGCAATTGAATTTACCGGTCATAAAGTGCTGGAGCTGCCACAGAAAGACGGCAAAATACAGGCGGCAGATCTTAAGAATCTTCTGGAAACATTCTATGGAGATGGAAATTATGAACATATGGTATTTCCGGGAATGGTTTATATTTCTCATCCGACAGAATATGGAACTCTGTATACAAAGAAAGAATTGGAAAATCTGTCCGAAATATGCCATGAATACAAAATTCCACTGTACATGGACGGGGCAAGACTGATCTACGGAATTGCAGCAGAAGAGACGGATGTAACACTTAAAGATATTGGAAAATTGTGCGATATTTTTTATATAGGTGGTACAAAAGCAGGTCTTCTCTGCGGGGAAGCGGTAGTTTTTACAGAAAAGACAATGCCTGCACATTTTTTGACAAGGGTGAAGCAGCATGGAGCACTTCTTGCAAAAGGCAGACTTCTTGGAGTACAGTTTGATGCACTTTTTACATATGATCTTTATCTGAAGATCGGTAAAAATGCCATAGAAACAGCTGCTGTTCTTAAAAACGGACTAAAAAAAGCAGGATATGAATTTTATATAGATTCACCGACTAATCAGATATTTATTGTGATTGATAATGGACAGCTAAAAGAACTGCAGAAACATGTGACAGTCAGTTTCTGGGAAAAGAAAGATGATTTGCATACTGTGATACGGTTTGCAACAAGCTGGGCTACCAGAATGGAAAATGTTTATAAAGTTCTGGAAGTACTGCAAGGATTGTAAAAATACTGTTTTTGAAGTATAATACAACTATTCAGAAAATTGTTCAGATGTAAATAAAGGGGGATGCAAATTGAAAAAACATAAAAATAAACTGATCACATTCGCAGTACTGACGGCCACAGCAACAGCCGTGATCCATGTGACAAACAAAATTATTGCAGCATCTGCGTGTCTGAAGGAAATGCTGGATACAGGAACAAGAAATTATTATCACTGGCGTTTCGGTGATATTTACTATACGAAAAAAGGAAAAGGAAGTCCGGTTCTTCTGATCCATGATATGCTTCCAGGTGGTTCAGGATATGAATGGACAAGGATTGAAGATGACCTGGCACTGGAACATACAGTATATACGATAGATCTTCTGGGCTGTGGACGATCCGAAAAGACCGGTATGACGTATACAAACTTTGTATATGTACAGAGTATTTGTGATTTCATAAAAAACGTGATTGGTGAAAAGACAGATGTGATCACCAGTGGGTATTCAGGATCTTTCGTTATTATGGCATGTCATAATGAGAAGCAGCTGTTTAACAAAATTATGATGATAAATCCACCAAACATCAGTACACTGAAAAAGATGCCGGGCAAAAAAGGAAAACTGCTGAAATACTTTATTGAAATTCCAGTATTTGGAACACTTGTATATCATATAGCAGTATCACGAAATGCAGTGACAAACCTCTTTATAGAGAATCTGGCATTTGATCCCTTCCATCCGGATCAGGAACTGATAGATGCTTATTATGAGGCTGCTCACAGAGGCGGAAGCTTTGCAAAATCTGTATATGCAAATAAAACTGCAGGATATATGAATATTGATATAACAAGAGCTTTGAAATCCATAGATAACAGTGTATATATTGTAGAGGGAGAAGCAGAAAACAACGGACAGACAATCACAGAGGCATATCAGGCAGTGAATCCTTCGGTAGAGGCTGTCACGTTAGATGAAACGAAGCATTTTCCTCAGTTTGAAGTGCCGGAAAAACTGCTTGAGCAGATTGGAATCTTTTTCTGAAAATTTCATATATGAGAATAAAAACAGGGCTGGGGAAATTCCTTCAGCCCTGTTTCTGATATCTGGATATCGCAAAGATCACAGCCAGAAGTGCTACAACATAAAGTGCTTCAATCCCCATATATTTCCATATGGTGGAAAGAGTTTCTGCCGGAAGAATATGATACCCTGCAAGTGTGTCGTTGACTTTTTCAAACCAGTAAACCGGAAGAAACTGCGAAACAGTAAGGACATTTTTATTCATGACATCCATAGGTACAAAAACACCGCAAAGGAAGCACATACCCAGGGAGATAATATTGGAAATACCGTTCACCATATTGGTGTCTTTTACAAAAAGCCCGGAAAGATACGAAATGCAGAGTGAGATACAAAGCATGAGTACTGTATTCAGGCTGTAATAAAGGATACCGGAAGAAGAAAGAAATTCTTCTTTATACAGTACAACAGCACCAATCAGAGCTACTGCCAGCAGTATACTGCCGATGGTACACATTGCGAGAAAACCTTCCAGATTCTGCCGCTGGCGGGAAACAGCTGATGCAGCCATTCGTTTCTGGATATCGTCTTTGCGGAATGCCATAAGGATATATCCCATGGAGTAACAGAGACTGCCCAGGAACAGATACGGAAGATACCGAAAATAATAAACGAAGGAAGGAGTCTCGCTGTTGCTGGAAGCATCTTCAAGCAGTTGAAAGGAAGTTTTCTCAGTTATCTGAGATGCTTCAGAAGCTTCTTGAAGCGTAAATCCGGCTGCCATATATGTTCTTACCGAGTTCAGGTAACTGTTGATTTGATGGTCAACATAAAAGGAAGTATAAGAGCCGGGAACGCTGGTAACTGAGAGCGGGTTTCCGTTTACGATACAGGATTCATAAAAATCTTCCGGAATCTGTACAATGTATTCCACATCACGGTAAAAAAGCTTTTCCTGCATCACAGAAAGATCATCAGGAATGACAGAGACCTGATGGATGTTTTGCAGATATTGTATAAGCCCTTCTGAAAGTGGCGAAGAATCTCTGTTGCAAACGGCAATACTCATACTTGAAGTTGCGTAGTTTTCTGCGGGATTTTTTTCCAGAGACAGTTGGATAAATATAGTGACTGAGAAAAAAATTGCCAGGTACATCAGAACAAGTCCCATATTTCTTTTTAATAGTTTCATGTAACATTTATATACTGTCATAACGTTCCCTCCTGATCATAAGAAATGAGATTCCGATCAGAATAATACTCATAATGGACAAGGTAATAAGATTCCTGTAATAGCGGGCAGAATCATCATAAACATTGATACAGTAAAAGGCATCAGAGATAAGTGAAGCAGGATTCAGCCGGTTTATTATAGGAGCTCTCTGTTCTATGATATCCTTCATTCTGTTGTTCATAAGTCCTGACAGAAAACTGCTGAACATGGATACTCCGAGGAGTATGCCGACTTTGATCCCTTCTTTTATTTTTCCGAGGCTTCCCACAAAAAATCCAAGAGATACACCGATCAGGCTGCCGAGAAGTGAGATAAGCAGCATGGGACCGATCTGCCCCTGAAAATCAAGATGCAGGACATATCTGAGATAAAGAAGCAGCACGATCACATCAAAATATCCCAGAAGGAAGGAGGCAATCTGTTCAGACAGCACCAGATGGAGTTTATGTGTGGGTGTAACACATCTTCTGGCAGCAAGCGAGGAAAGATTTGCCTGGAGTGTGATCGCCGATCCAAAGCCGATAAAACAGCCGTAGAGGCATGCCATGGCAATCAGTGCATAAAAAAACTGGACATTTCCGTCTATAGTTCTGCCGCCAAGAGATATTTCACTGATCAGGTCACTGGTATTCGACATCTGTTTTAAACCGTCCAGCAGACCAAGCGGATGTTTTTTCAGAATTGTTCGTAAAGTGGCCATGTTGCTTTCATAACTTTCCAGGATGGATTGAAGAATACTTTCAGGAATGCCACTTGCACTTACTGTCAGTGAAGGGAAAGTTTCAGCATAGTAAATTCCGGATATTTTTTTATCTTTAAGTGCCTGAAGTGCATCCTGCGAAGACATTTCCTGTACGGAAATAAGGTCGCCGGAGTTTTCTACCTGTTCAAGATAATAGAGAAAAACAGGATTTGAAGAGGCATCTTTTACTACGGCAGTCTTTACTGTCTGGAAATCCGCCTCGTCCAGATTACCAAAAGCAAAGAAGAAAAAGGTTCCAAGTATGATTGGAAAGAACAGTGGCCAGAATGTCATGGAAAAATTTCTTATTTTGACTGCCAGATTATATTTTATCAAATGAAACATAAAAAGTTCCTTTCTGTCAAAATATACATAATAATGTATAAATATTCACAATATATAACTGATACAGCAGAAAACAGGCTGTGCATTTTAATCCCGAAGCTGCTTTCCGGTAATTTCCAGAAACACATCATTCAGTGTTGGCTGTTCAGAAAATACCCGTCCAAAAGGCAGATCATTTTTCTGAAGATAATCCAGAATATGGATCAGATTATGGCGGGCGCCGGTACAGCGGACTGTAAGGATCTGATTTTCATACTGCAGGTCAAAAACATGAGAGAGATTTCGGATTTCCATCAGATGATGGTCATCAAGGATTACTGCTTCAATTGTAATTGTCTCACCTGTTTTTATCATTTTTTTGAGTTCTTCCTTGGTTCCGGAAGCGATAATCTGACCGTGATCCATAATTGCGATCCTTGTGCAGATCTGTTCCACTTCCTCCATATAGTGTGAGGTGTAAATTATGGTGGAACCCTGTTGGTTAAGCTTCTGAATTCCCTCCAGAATCTTGTTACGGCTCTGGGGATCAACGGCAACAGTTGGTTCGTCCATGATGATCAGGCGAGGTTTGTGCGCAATGCCACAGGCAATGTTAAGCCTGCGGAGAAGGCCTCCGGAAAGCTTTTTGGGGCGCATTTTGCGGAAATCTTCAAGCCCTGTAAACTGTATTGCTTCTTCAACAAGTTCACGCCTGCGGAATCTGTCTTTTATGTAAAGCCCACAGAAGTAATCGATATTCTCATATACAGTAAGTTCGTCAAAAACAGCCACATTTTGCAGGACAATACCAATCTGCTGCTTGATTCTGTAATTATCAGGCGACATGGCTTCGCCAAAAATCTCAACAGTACCTTTGTCGTAGTGGAGCAGGGAAAGCATGCAGTTGATGGCGGTGGTTTTGCCTGAGCCATTCGGGCCGAGAAGACCGAAAATCTCACCTTCCCGGATATCAAGATTAAGATGGTTCAGAGCAGTCAGATCGCCGTATCTTTTTACAAGATTTTCTATATGAATCATAAGAATTGCCTCCGTGATTATTGTGATGATATCTTCAGTATAAAGGCTGGGCAAAAAAAAGCCAAGTGAATGCTATCATGAAGATGACATGACAAATGTCACTGTTTGTTTTGAGACAGTGAATTCCTTTGCGATGGGCTGTCGAGTATATTATAATAAACCTGAAGTTACTGTGAATAGAGAGAACAGTAACAACCTGAATCAGATTTTGAGTGGAATATTGTAACCGGTAGAGATTATACGGTATCTGAGGGTGTTTTATGAGATATTTTTTTGACGCCGGACTGCTGGCACTGTATTGCGCAGCTGCCTTTTTTCGGATGAAAATGGATATAAACACAGTTGTTGCGGTGCTATGCGTGGTGATAATGGTCTGCACCTGTTATGCGAATGGAAAAAAACCGATAAAAACTGGTATTATTGTGATATATGGACTGCTTGGCATGTGGTATAAAGATATGGCAGCCTTTTATCCGCTGATGATTTACTGTGCGGCTGATGGCAGGGCTTTTTTATGTGGGGCAATTGAGGGTGCATTTGGCCTGTACAGATGGAGCGGAAATATAACGGTGGAGAATGCTTATGGATTACTTCTGGGGTGCGCACTTGCCCTGGTTTTGCAGAAAAACACAGAGAAAAACAAAGAATTGAGGGAAAAACTGCAGACGATAAAAGATGACAGTGAAGAGAAAAATATACTGCTGTCAGAGAAAAATAAAGCACTTCAGGAGAAGCAGGATTATGAAATTTATACGGCAATATTAAAAGAGCGAAACAGGATTGCAAGAGAAATTCATGATAATGTCGGACATGTGCTTTCCAGGTCGATTTTGCTTGTGGGCGCAGCGAAAGCAGTAAATAAAGACGACAATATGAATGCGGTGCTGGGAGGCCTGGACGACTCTCTTAATTCAGCAATGGACAGCATACGGAGCAGCGTGCATGATCTTCATGATGAGGCAGTGAATCTTAAGGAAGTTCTACAGGGAATTGTACAGGAATTTACATTCTGTCCGGTG
This sequence comes from Blautia sp. HCP28S3_G10, assembly GCF_052065235.1. Lineage (NCBI taxonomy): Bacteria > Bacillati > Bacillota > Clostridia > Lachnospirales > Lachnospiraceae > Blautia > Blautia sp. HCP28S3_G10. Next base: position 61,793 of record NZ_JBQHUL010000014.1, read on the forward strand.
AAATTCACTTATGATATGACAGGAGAAATCCCAAAAGAAATAAAATACTGCTTTATCAGTATTGTGAAGGAATGCCTTTCAAATATAATAAAACATAGCAATGCGACAACTGTATGGATAACGATACGTGAACATCCGGCACTGTATCAGCTGTGTATCGAGGATAACGGCGGAAAAAACAATGAAAAAGCCAATTATTCAGGAGGTATTGGAATACAGAATATGCAGGAAAGAGTGAAAATGCTTCATGGTAATTTCCAGATAAGCAACAAATCAGGATATCGGATTTTTATTACTGTTCCAAAGAAATGAAAGTATATATAAATTGGAGGGAAAAGTGAATATTGTTATAGTTGACGATGACTGCCTGGTTGTGCAGGCGCTGAAAACAATACTGGAGGCAGGTGGAGAAGTCCATGTAACTGCAACAGGCGAAAATGGGGAAGAAGCCTGTAAATTATACAGAGAATGGAATCCGGACGTACTTCTGATGGATATTCGCATGAAAAAAATGGATGGACTGGAAGCTGCCGAAAAAATTCTGAAGGATTTCCCAGAGGCGAAAATCCTTCTGCTTACAACCTTTTCTGATGATGAATATATAGTAAAAGCATTAAAATTTGGGGTAAAAGGATATCTGTTGAAACAGGATTACGGAAGTATTCTGCCTGCTCTGAAAGCAGTAAAATCAGGGCAGACGGTGTTTGGAAGTGAAGTTGTTTCAAAGATACCAGACCTGATTAATGCGTCAGAAAAGTATGATTACAGTGCACATAACATCAACGAAAGAGAGCTTGAGATAATCAGACTGATTGCAAATGGATATAGCAATAAAGAAATTGCTGCGGAACTTTTCCTGGGCGAGGGAACAGTCCGGAATTATCTCAGTTCAATACTGGATAAATTACAGCTGAGAGACAGAACACAGGTGGCGGTTTTTTATTATCAGCATAAGTGATGCGAAAGAGGTAAAAAACGAGACGAAAATCATGTGTATAAATATACATAAAAAATGATTAAAAAGGGAGAAGGGCACCGAAAAAGCTGAAAAACGGAAAAAAAGGCGGCTGGAAACAACCGGAAAAGACAGAAAAACAGCAGTAGAAAACATGAAGAAAGAAAAACAAATGTTTTCGTGGGAGAGACATTGCGGATTTCCTGATTTTGGCACTTTGTTTTATAATGGAAATATGAAAAAATACGAGGAAATAATAGAAAATATAAGATAATAATAGAAAATAAAGAAAAATATAATATATTTTCAAGATGAATAAGAGCGATTGGTATGGAGGATAATATGGATGATAAGATTTATATGAAAAAAGCAATAGAGTTGGCAAAGGCAGCAGTGGAACATGGTAATGAGCCATTTGGAGCAGTGCTTGTAAAAGATGATGAAATAGTATTTACAAATGAAAATCAGATATATACGAAACATGATCCTACATTTCATGGAGAAGCTGGTCTGATCCGAGAATTCTGTGAGAAAATAGGGATTACGGATTTACATGAGTATACGATGTATGCAAGCTGTGAACCGTGTTTTATGTGCAGCGGAGCTATGGTATGGGTAAAACTGGGAAGACTTGTATATGGAGCATCTAATGATGATCTGGAGAAAATACTTGGAAATGAAGGCGGCTGCAATTGTTCAAGAATTGTATTTGAAAATTCATTCTGGAAACCAGACGTGACAGAAGGAGTTTTACGTGAAGAAAGCATAAAGGTGCTGGAAGAATACTTCAGAACACATCAGAAAGGATGAGAAATTTGATAGTATTTGTTAATGCGACTGTGATTTTATTATTATCCTTTAATAGCAATTGATTTTTTTGAAATTTTTTGATAGCAATATAACATATCAAAACAAGAAAGCAAGGTCAGCACGAACCCGGTGCAGCACCTGCAAATTCCGAGCGCAGATAAGACGCCAGTCGCACGAACTCGGCTGCGCCTCAAACAAGTGCTTGGAGGCGTCAGCTAGCTCAGAATTAGCGACGGAGCTTCCGCTAAGGTTCGAGCCCGACCTGCTTTCTGTTTTGAAATTGTATACTGGTGGAAACTGAATTGTCTAAACCATTACGATGTTTCACGTGAAACATTATATATGAGATAATGCTAAGAAATAACTGCAAAATGACATAGCTAATGAAAAATAGATATTGTATTCAGGGAAAAGATTACTTGCTATAAAAAAGTAACAGTTGATCTATAATTTATGACCTGGAATAATATATGAAAATCAAAAGAGCAAAAATGTAGATTATTAGTTGATAATATAGCGAAGCAGGATACAGAAAAAGTTTTCCAGACGGTAAGTGCAGCGAGCGTCGAGAGGACAGCGCTAGCTGCTGCCACAGAGGACCATGTCTGAGCGAAAGCGAGTTCGGTCCGAATGGCAGCAAAAAAGCGCGCGGGCCGAACAGAGAGCGAAACGTGTCAGGAAAACTTATTTCTGAAATCCTGAGAGCGTATATTTTATTGAGCGTATGTGTTAATGTGAGTGAAATTCTATTATTATCCTTTAATAGAAATTGACTTTTTTAAAATTTTTTGATAGCAATATGACATATCAAAACAAGAAAGCAAGGTCAGCACGAACCCGGTGCAGCACCTGCAAATTCCGAGCGCAGATAAGACGCCAGTCGCACAAACTCGGCTACGCCTCAAACAAGTGCTTGGAGGCGTCAGCTAGCTCAGAATTAGCGACGGAGCTTCCGCTAAGGTTCGAGCCCAACCTGCTTTCTGTTTTGAAATTGTATACTGGTGGAAACTGAATTGTCTAAACCATTACGATGTTTCACGTGAAACATTATATGAGATAATGATAACGCCGAGAAACAATCGCAAAAATATAGATTATTAGTTGTTAATACAGCGAATCAGGATACAGAAAAAGTTTTCCAGACGGTAAGTGCAGCGAGCGTCGAGAGGACAGCGCTAGCTGCTGCCACCGAGGACCATGTCTGAGCGAAAGCGAGTTCGGTCCGAATGGCAGCAAAAAAGCGCGCGTGCCGAACAGAGAGCGAAACGTGTCAGGGAAACTTATTTCTGAAATCCTGAGAGCGTACATTTTATTGAGCGTATGTGTTAATGTGAGTGAAATTCTATTATTATCCTTTAATAGCAATTGATTTTTTTTAATTTTTTGATAGCAATATGACATATCAAAACAAGAAAGCAAGGTCAGCACGAACCCGGTGCAGCACCTGCAAATTCCGAGCGCAGATAAGACGCCAGTCGCACGAACTCGGCTACGCCTCAAACAAGTGCTTGGTGGCGTCAGCTAGCTCAGAATTAGCAACGGAGCTTCCGCTAAGATTCGAGCGCAACCTGCTTTCTGTTTTGAAATTGCATACTGGTGGAAACTGAATTGTCTAAACCATTACGATGTTTCACGTGAAACATTATATGAGATAATGATAATGCCGAGAAACAATCGCAAAAATATAGATTATTGGTTGATAATACAGCGAATCAGGATACAGAAAAAGTTTTCCAGACGGTAAGTGTAGCGAGCGTCGAGAGGACAGCGCTAGCTGCTGCCACCGAGGCCCATGTCTGAGCGAAAACGAGTTCGGTCCGAATGGCAGCAAAAAAGCGCGCGTGCCGAACAGAGAGCGAAACGTGTCAGGGAAACTTATTTCTGAAATCCTGAGAGCGTACATTTTATTGAGCGTATGTGTTAATGTGAGTGAAATTCTATTATTATCCTTTAATAGCAATTGATTTTTTTTAATTTTTTGATAGCAATATGACATATCAAAACAAGAAAGCAAGGTCAGCACGAACCCGCTGCAGCACCTGCAAATTCCGAGCGCAGATAAGACGCCAGTCGCACAAACTCGGCTACGCCTCAAACAAGTGCTTGGAGGCGTCAGCTAGCTCGGAATTAGCAACGGAGCTTCCGCTAAGGTTCGAGCCCAACCTGCTTTCTGTTTTGAAATTGTATACTGGTGAGAATTGAATTGTCTAAACCATTACGATGTTTCACGTGAAACATTATATATGAGATAATGCTAAGAAATAACTGCAAAATGACATAGCTAATAAAAAATAGATATTGTATTCAGGGAAAAGACTACTTGCTATAGAAAAGTAACAGTTGATCTATAATTTATGACCTGGAATAATATATGAAAATCAAAAGAGCAAAAATGTAGATTATTAGTTGATAATATAGCGAATCAGGATACAGAAAAAGTTTCCCAGACGCTAAGTGTAGCGAGCGTCGAGAGGACAGCGCTAGCTGCTGCCACCGAGGACCATGTCTGAGCGAAAGCGAGTTCGGTCCGAATGGCAGCAAAAAAGCGCGCGTGCCGAACAGAGAGCGAAACGTGTCAGGGAAACTTATTTCTGAAATCCTGAGAGCGTACATTTTATTGAACGTATGTGTTAATGTGAGTGAAATTCTATTATTATTCTTTAATAGCAATATGACATATCAAAACAAGAAAGCAAGGTCAGCACGAACCCGCTGCAGCACCTGCAAATTCCGAACGCAGATAAGACGCCAGTCGCACGAACTCGGCTACGCCTCAAACAAGTGCTTGGAGGCGTCAGCTAGCTCGGAATTAGCAACGGAGCTTCCGCTAAGGTTCGAGCCCAACCTGCTTTCTGTTTTGAAATTGCATACTGGTGGAAACTGAATTGTCTAAACCATTATGATGTTTCACGTGAAACATTATATGAGATAATGATAATGCCGAGAAACAATCGCAAAAATATAGATTATTGGTTGATAATATAGCGAATCAGGATACAGAAAAAGTTTTCCAGACGGTAAGTGTAGCGAGCGTCGAGAGGACAGCGCTAGCTGCTGCCACCGAGGACCATGTCTGAGCGAAAGCGAGTTCGGTCCGAATGGCAGCAAAAAAGCGCGCGTGCCGAACAGAGAGCGAAACGTGCCAGGAAAACTTATTTCTGAAATCCTGAGAGCGTACATTTTATTGAGCGTATGTGTTAATGTGAGTGAAATTCTATTATTATCCTTTAATAGAAATTGTATACTGGTGGAAACTGAATTGCCTAAAATATTACGATATGTGTTAATGAATACTTTATCTCCCAACAATTCTGAAGATGAATGTCAGCAAGTAAATCTATTTTATACAATCCCAAAAATAAAATATTGTTTATAATTCACAATAAACTTATAGAAAAATAATCAAAAATTAATGTTTCACGTGAAACATTTTGTGGAACAATATAATGGAAAGTGCTATAATAAAAAATAAGTTTGATTCCCGAAAGGAGGGGAAAATTTGGGAAGAATTATAGCAATAGCAAACCAAAAAGGCGGAGTTGGTAAATCAACTACAGCAATAAATCTTTCAGCATGCCTGGCAGAAAAAAGTCAGAAAGTATTGACAATAGATATTGATCCACAGGGAAACACAACCAGTGGGTTAGGAGTGGATAAAAATTCAGTAGAAAATACATTATATGAACTTCTTCTTGGAGAGTCAGAAATAGAAGATACAATTATAAAAGAAGTAATTGAAAATGTAGATCTTATTGCGTCGAACATTAATTTATCAGGAGCAGAAATCGAACTGATAGGTGTTGATGAAAAAGAATACATTCTTAAAAAAGTGACTGATAAAATTCGCGATAATTATGATTACATAATCATGGATTGTCCACCGTCACTTAATATGCTCACGATTAACGCATTGACAGCTGCATCATCAGTTCTGGTGCCAATACAATGCGAGTATTATGCACTGGAAGGACTATCACAGCTGATACATACAATAGATCTGGTAAAAGACAGATTAAACAAAGACCTGGTAATGGAAGGCGTTGTATTTACCATGTATGATGCAAGAACAAACCTTTCCTTACAGGTAGTGGAAAACGTAAAAGATAACCTTCAGCAGAATATCTACAAAACAATCATACCAAGAAATGTCAGACTTGCAGAAGCCCCAAGTTATGGACAGCCCATAACAATTTATGATCCAAGATCCACAGGAGCAGAAAGCTACAGACTTCTGGCAGAGGAAGTTATGAACAGGGAGGAAGAATAATGGCGATAAAAAAATCAGGACTCGGAAGAGGCCTCGATGCTCTTTTCCCTGAAAAAACAACACAAGAAAAACCAAAATCAGAAAAAACAGAAATAAAACAGCCCACTGAAAAGATAAAACAGGAAGAGAAAAGAGCAAAATCAGGTGAAATGCTCGTGAAAATTTCAAAAGTAGAACCAAATCGGGAACAGCCACGAAAACACTTTGATGAAGACGCATTATTGGAATTATCAGAGTCCATTAAGCAGTACGGGATTCTTCAGCCACTCCTCGTGTCCGATAAGAAGGACTATTATGAAATCGTTGCTGGCGAAAGAAGATGGAGAGCTGCAAAGATGGCGGGCTTGAAAGAGATTCCGGTTTTAGTAAAAGAATTTTCTACACAGGAAATAGTTGAAATCTCTTTGATAGAAAATATTCAAAGAGAGGATTTGAACCCAGTAGAAGAAGCGATGGCATACAAGCGCTTAATAGATGAATTCAATCTTAAACAGGATGAAATTGCAGAAAGAGTTTCAAAAAGTCGAACTGCAATTACAAATTCACTTAGACTTCTCAAACTTGATTCAAGAATACAGCAGATGATGGTTGATGAAATGATATCAGCAGGTCATGCACGTGCAATACTGGGAATTGAGGATAATGAAAAACAATATTCTGTTGCGATGAAAGTATTTGATGAAAAATTAAGTGTTCGTGAAACTGAAAAAATGGTAAAACAGATTGCAAACCCTTCTACCAAAAAAGAAAAAGTATCAAATCCGGCAGAAGATGCAATATATGAGAGTCTGGAAGAAAAGATGAAAGGAATCACCGGCACAAAAGTTTTTATTCATCGTAAGAAGAACAATAAAGGTAAGATTGAAATAGAATATTATTCCAGGGATGATTTGGAAAGAATTATAGATCTGTTTGAATCCATTGGTTAAAAGGAGTATGATATGAGTACGATTTTTGATAGTATGGGAATTGATCCTGGAATTGTCATCATTATATTATTGGTCATAGTTGTTATTCTGATCGGATGCAATATCAGCAGCAGTATGAGATTGACGAGGCTTGAACGAAAATATAAGATGTTTATGAAGGGAAGCGATGCCCAGTCATTGGAGAAAACTTTTGTAAGAAAATTTGCTCAGATTGATCGTTTATATGAAGCGAAAGAAGATCATGAACAGGCAATTCGCACACTGGCAAAGCATTTCAAGGTAATTTACAGTAAATATGGCGTTGAAAAGTATGATGCCTTTGATGATGTGGGAGGTAAACTAAGTTTTGCTCTTGCATTGCTTGACAGAGAAAATAATGGTATTATTTTAAATGCAGTCCACAGCAGAGACAACTGCTTCCTTTATTTAAAAGAAATTGTTAAAGGAGAATCTTATGTGATGCTCAGTCAGGAAGAAGTCGAAGCACTTCGCAAGGCAGTTAATTTTGGACTGGAAGATATGGAAGAAACAGAGGAAAATAATAAATAATGAAAATTTATTTTCAGGAGGAAAGAATATGTTAGACATTAAATTTGTAAGAGAAAATCCGGAAGTCGTAAAACAGAATATTAGAAATAAATTCCAGGACAGCAAACTGGAACTGGTAGACAAAGTTCTGGAACTGGATAAAGAAAACAGAGAAATCAAGCAGGAAGTAGAAGCTCTGAGAGCAGAAAGAAACAAAATCTCCAAACAGATCGGTGCTCTGATGGGTCAGGGAAAACGTGAAGAAGCAGATGAAGTAAAAAAACAGGTTGCTGCTTCCGGTGCACGTATTGATGAACTGTCTGCAAGGGAAAAAGAAGTTGAAGATGAACTTCTGAAAAATATGATGGTAATTCCGAATATCATCGATCCTTCTGTTCCGATTGGTAAAGATGACAGTGAAAACGTTGAAATTGAGAGATTTGGTGAACCTGTAGTTCCGGATTTTGAAGTTCCATACCATACAGAAATTATGGAAAACTTTGACGGAATTGATTTGGACAGTGCAAGAAGAGTCGCTGGTAATGGATTTTATTATCTGATGGGAGATATTGCCAGACTTCATTCTGCAGTTATTTCTTACGCACGTGACTTTATGATTAACAGAGGATTTACTTACTGTGTACCGCCTTTTATGATCAGAAGCAATGTAGTAACGGGTGTTATGAGTTTTGCTGAGATGGATGCAATGATGTACAAGATTGAGGGTGAAGACCTCTATCTGATCGGAACAAGCGAACATTCAATGATCGGTAAATTTATTGATCAGATTATTCCGGAAGAAGAACTTCCAAAAACTCTTACAAGTTATTCACCATGCTTCCGTAAGGAAAAAGGAGCACATGGACTGGAAGAAAGAGGTGTTTATCGTATTCATCAGTTTGAAAAACAGGAAATGATCGTTGTCTGCAAACCAGAAGAAAGCCCGATGTGGTTTGACAAACTGTGGCAGAACACCGTTGATCTGTTCCGTTCCCTGGATATTCCGGTTCGTACACTGGAATGCTGCTCCGGTGACCTGGCAGACCTTAAAGTAAAATCCCTTGATGTTGAAGCATGGTCTCCAAGACAGAAAAAATATTTTGAAGTAGGAAGCTGCTCCAATCTTGGTGATGCACAGGCACGTCGTCTGAAAATCCGTGTAAACGGTAAAGATGGTAAGAAATATCTTGCACATACTCTGAATAACACAGTAGTAGCTCCTCCGAGAATGCTGATTGCATTTCTGGAAAATAACCTGAATGCTGACGGATCTGTAAATATTCCAGAAGCACTGCAGCCATACATGGGCGGCATGAAGAAAATTGAGAAAAAGACCCGATAATCAGGGCATGGAGGTGTATTTTTGCACAGCTATCTGAAAGCAGTCGGTTTTTCCAAAATAAAGAAAAGAGAAGAACTGAAGGAAATCCTTTTGGATGTGATCCGGAATTACGATGAAAAAATAGCAGTAGAAGATCATGAAGACGGGGTTTTTGTGGAATTCTCCAAAAATTATGGATACGACTGTGGAATTACAGTTTGTGGTCAGTATGATGAAAATGACAGATTCCATGTGGAATATTACTTCCCATTCTTTCGCGGAACGGGTATAACAACTCAGGAACAGGTTACTGTAGAAAGACATACTGATAAGGAGTCTTTTGCGGGAGCCTGTGACGACCTGAGAATTGGAATCACATTGATATTTTATCTGCAGAATGGTACTGAATATATGCTGGAGAATCAAAAAGGCAGGATCAGTATACAGTCGCTTACTTTATCAGGTCTGGCAGGAGAGGGAAGAATTCTTTTGCCTGTATTAAAGGATAAAGAAGCAGTCAAAGTAGAAAAAGAGACAAGTAATAACAGAAATCATCTGATCGCAGCAGCCAGAAATGGTGATGAAGAAGCCATGGAAAGTCTTACAATGGAAGATATGGACACGTATTCTATGATTTCACACAGAATAGTAAATGAGGATATTCTCAGTATTGTCGATTCATATTTTATGCCATATGGTATTCAGTGTGATCAGTACAGTATTCTGGGAGAAATTTTGGATTTCCATTTTTTTCGAAATGAGATGAGTGGCGAAGAACTTTTATGTATGACATTGGAAAGCAATAATATGCAGTTTGATGTCTGTATTAATAAAGCCGATCTTCTCGGAGAACCGGCAATAGGAAGGCGATTCCGTGGAAATATCTGGCTTCAGGGACAGTTACATTTTTAAAAGAACAGGTGTGTTTAATAGTGAATAATAGTGAAAAGAATATAAACAGACAAAAGCTGAAAACAGGCTTTTGTCTGTTTATTGCAGTTATTTTTGCAGTATATTTTGCCTTAAACTGGCAATATATTCTTATAGAAGAATCTTTTAATAAAACAAGTCTGATAAAATTGTTAATATTAACAGTCACGTGGCTTGCAGGAATTGGATTTAATTTGATACCATTACATTTTCCTGATAAAATCACAAAAATCCTGCAGATTTTGTATATGTTGGTAACACCATTTGTTACTTTTGTATTAATGGAAATTGCAGTTCATAATCTGAAAAATATTTTCAGAATAAGAAAGCTTGCATGGGCATATAACATTATTGTTATTTTCCTTGTTGAATTTCTTCTGACCGCAATTTTTAATCGAATTTCGACTGGTGTTGCAGTGTGTACAATGATTTTTGTGATATTCAGCGTTGTTAACTGGTTTGTATATGAATTCAGAGGAGTGCCGATTATTGCATCGGATCTTGCAACTGCAGGAACTGCTCTGGATGTGGCGGGAAGCTACGCCATCCGATTTAATTTTGCATCATTTTTTGTATTGCTGGCATTGTTTGCATTTATAATGATTGGCATAAACATTGCCTCTGGCCCGGTATTTAAAAAGAAACGATATTGGTTATGCAGCGTTGCAGGAATGCTTGTACTCAGCGTTGGATTTACGAATACTTTTGTAATGTCTGATTTTCTGAAGAATCGTGATATTGTACTGAGAATGTTCAGACCAATGTCTACTTATCACAGATACGGCAGTGTGCTGGCTTTTTGCAACAGTATATATTATGCAACTCCGGAAAAGCCGGAAGGATACAGTGTAAAAGCTGCAGAGGAAATTGCCTCAAAATACTCATCTGATAAAGTAGATACAGAAAAAGAACGTCCAAATATGTTTGTTATTATAAATGAGGCATTTTCTGATCTGAGTGTGCTGGGTGATTTTGAAACAAATGAAGACTATATGCCATTTATCAGAAGTTTGAAAGATGCAGATAACTGTATAACAGGAACGTCATATTCTTCTGTGCTTGGAGGAATGACAGCGAATACAGAATTTGAATTTCTGACAGAAAACTCGATGGCATTTTTGCCGCCGCAGTCGGTTTCATTTCAGCTGTATGTGAATTCACAGCTGCCGACACTTACATACACTGCAAAAGATGAAGGTTATGTTGGCGGTAAGGCAGTTCATCTCCTGAATCCTAATAATTACCGAAGAAATCTGGTTTATCCGTATCTTGGCTTTGAAGATTTTATCAACATTGACACAGAGGGAGTAAATCCTCAGTTGATAAGAAAATATGCCACGGATGAAAGCACATATGATATTCTGTTGAAAGATTATGAGAAGTACAGAGAAACAACGGATGCACCATATTATGGATATACGATGACAATTCAGAATCACAGTCCGTATGATATGGATTATGATAATTACGAAGAGAGAATCAAGCTGAAAGACATTGATGCGCCAGATATGGATCAGTATCTGAGTCTTATCAAATATTCCGACGACTATTTCAAAGAACTTACAGAGTATTTTGAGAAAATTGATGAGCCTACTGTTATTTTTATGGTGGGAGATCATCAGCCAAATATTTCAGATGAATTTCTGAATGCTGTCTGTGGAAAGAAATGGAAAAAATGGGGCAGTAAAAAGATGATGAAACGATATGCGGTTCCATTTGTTATATGGGCGAATTATGACATAGAAGAGCAGACTGTTGAGAAGACCAGCATGAATTTCCTTCAGACGATTCTCACAGAAGCTACAGGTGGTGAAATGACTGGATATCAGAAGTTTCTTCAGGATTTTAGAGAAGATGTACCCGTAATAACAAGCATGGGATACTGGGGAAAAGATGGAAAATTCTACAATATATCGGACAAGGATTCTCCATATTATGAAAAAGTACATGAGTACAGCATTTTACAGTACAATAACCTGATGGATTCAAAACATCGTATCAGCGGATTTTTTGAACTGGAAAAATAAAAGACTTGTTTTTTATATGAATATATAGTAATATTTTGGTTGTGGCGTCTGGGCATCAGAGATTCAGATGCCACCATATATCCTTAGTTAAATGGATATAACAAGCGGCTCCTAAGCGGTGACCAGAGTTATCGCCTCGGCGTATAACAGAAAAATGAATTTGAGTTCGATTCTGTTATGTGATGTCACAATTAAGAGGACATGCGTTTTTGGAAAAGG